>CAYTUE010000173.1:1747-6551 GCA_964441085.1 uncultured Planctomycetaceae bacterium | reverse complement strand
TGATGGGGCCATGCAATTAACGGCTGTTCAAGTTCAAGGCAATGACTTACTTGTGACGTCGCCTCAGCTGATGATTCAGCCATCCGAATCTGCTTTAAGAATGATGAAAGGTCAGTTCCAAGTCAAGACTCAAACAACGCTTATTCGCACATTGCTTGCTCCATGGCATGACGCGTCTTGGTTAGGACCAGACAGTCGCTTGCAAGCCGTTTTCGATTGTGGGTCAGAAGTAATCGACGTGCAGGCTTTGTTGGAACCACTGAGAGCTGGTTCTTCTTCAACCTTGCCTGGGCGATTGACGAGCGACGGCTTTTCGATTGATCATGCTCGAATTCGTTTCCGAGTTGCAGCCGATGCTACAGGAGCGACATACGATATTCAGCAGGGAGTGATTGAACTGCCAGGAGTCCAGTCTGATCTTTCTGGCCGTCTGGCCTTGGTTGAAAACCTTGTCTTTGCCGACTTGGTTGCGAATACTCAGTGCGATCTCGATGTCTTACTGGGCAGCGTGTTGGAAGTCGATCGTCAAATGTTGACTTTGCAAGGGCGGCAGCAGCAACCCATTGCGATACAGGGTTGCTTGTCCGCATGGACAACAGAAGAGTTGGCTCGCAGTTTGCCATCAGGGTTTTCGGCGCCGCAGGCTGCCAATTTGCAGCCTCTTTCGGTGACGGGTTCGCTGCGCTGGGATTCTGGTGAGCTGATGGGGCTTCCGATGTCGTCAGGCATGGTGAATGCCACGTTAAAGGAAGGGATGTTAAGAACAGAACCCATTTCATGTGAAATTGGAACGGGAACTGTGAATGCCATGGTTCAGTACGATATGAATCGTAGTCGAGTGCAGCTGGCACCGGGTAGCCGGATTCAAAACTTGGAATTGAATGAGCAGTTTACAAAGCAGTGGCTGGGTTATGCGGTTCCATTATTGGGTGACGCCGCAAATGTGCGAGGTCATTTGTCGTGTGCCGTCGAACTGTGTGACTATGATTTGATCAATTCGAATAACAGTCGAGTTGATGGGACAGTTGATATTCATGATGCTCGAGCAACCACTGGGCCTTCTGCTGATTCACTGATGTCTGCTTTAGCTGTGTTGGATCCGAGTGGAGTTCAGAACTTTCGAGAGCTGGTTTTGCCAGCTCAACAGATTCGAGTGCAAATGCAGTCGGGCCAGATTGCTCACGATCGATTTGTGATGCAGTTGGGCAAATATGAACTGACAAGTCGAGGAATCGTGACAATGGATCAGCGATTGAATCTTGAGGTCACTGTGCCTGTTTCTGAAAAAGCGTCTCGCTACACGGGATCTCGATCTCTTACCATTCCAGTGACGGGAACCATCAGCCGTCCGATGCCGAATACTCAGGGTCTGCTGCAGAACATTGGGCAGCGTCAGATTCAAAATCGAGTGAACGAGCAGCTGGACAATGGCTTGAACAAGCTGTTTGACAGACTCAGATAGTTTTTGTTCAGCGGTTTCCAGCATGGGGTACGATGACCGACGCGGTCGTTTTGTGATTGGTTTTCCCCAGCTTCGAGGATCTGTCAGAAAACGTGTCGAGATCTGTTTTCGAACTGTCTTGTGAATTGCAGCACACTTGTTTTGTGCTCTTTTTTGTCGCTGACGCAGGCATCTGGTGAAGTTGCGTGCAAACTTCAGCATCCTAGTTAAAGTGCGGACTTGCGAGGCAAGTGTGTGTGGGATGGTTGATTGTTGACGGTTGATTGTTTAGCAGTGAAACGAGATCAGTGACGTTTTCAGAAAATGAAGATCTGTCGGTGCGCGTACGACAATTGCGAGAGCGCACGTTGTCTGCCGTCGGAACGGTTGTTGTCGGAATGGAGCAGGTGACAGACCAGCTTCTGATGGCGTTGTTGGCGGGTGGTCATGTTTTGCTGGAAGGTGTTCCAGGAACAGCCAAGACAACTTTGTGTCGAACGTTTTCTACGGTCTTGGGAATCGACTTTGAACGAGTTCAGTTTACTCCCGACTTATTGCCGTCGGATGTCACAGGCACTCAGGTCTTGGATCGCACTACCAGTGATTTTGTGTTGAAGAAGGGGCCCGTGTTTTGTCAGTTGTTATTGGCGGACGAATTAAATCGAGCTCCCGCGAGGACTCAATCTTCACTTCTTGAAGCGATGCAAGAACGTCAGGTGACGATTGAAGGCAAGACATTGCCGTTGCCAGAACCTTTTATGGTCTTGGCGACTCAAAACCCCATCGAACAGGAAGGCGTTTATCGTCTTCCGGAAGCTCAACTGGACCGTTTTCTGTTCCGAATTGAAGTTGGTTATCCGTCTCGTGATCATGAAGTTGGCATGCTGGAACTGCATAGTCACGTGGCCGCAGTTCCGGAAGCTGTAACCAGTTCCGAAGAAATTCTGTCTTTGCAACAGCAACTGGATTCTGTTTATGCGACTCCCGAATTGCAGGGTTACATTGTTGATTTGGTAAGAGAAAGTCGACGGCATCCGGATTTGGTTTTAGGAGCGAGTCCTCGAGCAGCCATCAACTTAATGAAGGCGAGTCGAGCCAACGCGATGTTAAATGGTCGCAACTATGTGACTCATGAAGACATTCAGCAAATTGCGGTTCCCGTGTTGGCTCATCGTTTGATCCTGAAGCCTGAAGCTGAAATGGATGGGCAACGAATCATCGACGTGATTGCCGATTTGGTGGCTGCGATTCCCGTGTTACAGGAACGCAGACCGTGACCGGGCGTGCTCGGTGGATCATTTTGCTGGGTCTGACCGGCTTCGTTTTAGCGATCTTGCGCAGTCGGAACGCTTTGGCGGTTCTGTCTTTGTCAGCCATGATCTGGGTGTTTTTTCAGTGGCTGTGGTTTCAGTTTCGTTTGTGGTTTCAACTACCAGCGTTAACGATCAGTCGAACAGTGAACGGTCGACAGCAAGAACGGGGGATCTTGTTTGCTGGTCGGTTGATTGATGTCGAGGTGAAAATTACGACGTCACGACGTTCGATTTATGCCGACTTGGTTGTCGAAGATTTTGTTCCTGAAATCATCAAGATTGAAAGTGGAAATACTGTTGGAAACTTGATTTTGCGTTCTCCTGAATTGTGTTTTTCATGGAAGGGGAAAGTTCTTTCTGCAGGAGTTTTGAAGTTTCAGGGAGTAAGACTCACGGTCTCGGACACCTTCGGATTGTTTTCAGTCCAGAAGTTTTTGGTTCACGAACAAACGTTTCGAATTATGCCCGGCTATCGTCAAGCGGGTGACTTGCAGCCGATTGTGAAAAGAATCAATTCGTTGCCATCGCATGGGATTCATCGGCTGCAACGCGCCGGGCTGGGTTCGGAACTATTAGAGTTGCGAGAATACGTTCCCGGTGATCCGCCCAAGTCGATTGCGTGGAAAGTGAGTGCTCGTCGAAACACATTGATGACTCGACAGTATGAATCGGAAGTGCCTGTTCGCACGACTTTGTTTGTCGATGGTTCCATCGCAAATCGGTTGGGAGGCTTTGGAAATCGGTTGTTAGATCAAATGCTGTTTGTGACCGCATCATTGGCAAAAACAGCAGTGGCATCGGGAGACCCAGTTTCCGTTGTGACGTTCGATGAAAACGGAAGTCGACGAGTCAAGTCTCAGACAGGAGAGGCTGGCTTTTACGAATTGCTGTCGCACTTGTCAGACTTCGCTGTGAATCCTCGACCACCGTTGCAAAAACTTAACAACGGAATTGTGAATGCTGTGCTGCGACTGACGGGCATGCGATATCCCGAGCTGATGGATGCCAAGGTGAACAAGGTTCCCTTTACTTGGCTGCCGATCAATCCTTGGAAGCGTCGGAATTTGTTTCGAAGAACTCAGGCGGCCGCCATTCTTTCGGAGCACTACGGTTTGACTCCACATCAAATGATCACGTTGGTTCAAGATGATCAGGCAATGGTTGGTTTTTGTGTTCGTTTTTTAAATGAACTCGGGTTGGCATGGATGGATCCTGTTGTTGTCAATCGCCCTGTCGGATTTCATGATGGTTTGTCAACGATGGAATCCCTCAACAAGGCATTGGGACAATCGGTGGCCATGGCCAAGGACAACGAAATGTTTGTGTTGGTAGCCAATCTGCTAGAAAGTTCGGCAGCTGTTAGCAGTCTGTTACCCGGAATTAAGTTGGCGCTTGCCAGACATCATCGAGTTGTTGTTGTTTGCCCATCAGGCACGTTTCGGCGTCCAGACAAGGACTTCGAGTGGCCAGAAGGCGTGGATGCTGATTCTTTGTTGCAGCATGCAGAAGACCTTCGCGTTGCCGAGTTAGCAGATCGATTGTCTGCATCGTTAAGGCGTTTGGGAGTTGCTGTCAGTATCAGTGGTGAAGAATCGGCCATACAGATGGTGGCTGCGGAAAGCCAGATGGTTCGTTCTGGCCGCATGCGATCGGTGAGATCATGATGAATCAAAAAGTGGAAGACAGACGATTAACGGCAGAAGGTGACGAATTCGCCGTTCAGCAGCAGATTCGAGCGGATGTGAGTCGGATGCTGAGCTTTGGCTCCGTTTTATTGTTGGGGCTGCATTTGTCGGCGACCGTATCTCCGCTCGACACGATGAGCCTACCGCTGCAATTGTTATTCATTGCTGCGTTGGTCTTGTCGTTAAAACGTTGCACGACTGCAATGGTGCTGGCGTTAATTCAGATCCCCTTGTTCCTGTCAACGTCACACAGCTGGGATCATATGCCAACAATTGACGATGTGCTGATTGGGTTGCAGGTGCTGATACTGATGGCGTTGATCAGTCGCTTGCATCGTTTTTCGAGTGCTTCGTCTTCGAGTGCT
>CAYTUE010000173.1:0-1647 GCA_964441085.1 uncultured Planctomycetaceae bacterium | reverse complement strand
TTCGAGTGCTTCGTCTTCGAGTGCTGTGTCTTCGAGTTTCAAGACGTTGAAATTGTTGTTTGGAAAAAGCGAGCAAACAGATCAGCAGCGAGAACAAAACATGAAAACGCTTGCTGATGCGGTCGGTCACTTTTTGATTTCGATGTTGATATTGATTGGAGCAATGCTGGGAGTAACCGTTGTCGCGAGTTTTGTTTTACAGCTTGTTCCAATGGATCCGGCATTCCGATCGACGATCCCGCGTGTTTATGGGCTTGAGCCAACCGCTTTTCGTTTGTTTGTGTTGGGCGGGGTGCTGTTTGTTTGTGTTTTAGTAAGCTGGTTGATTGTGACAGAAGTCAATTTTCGACGGCTTTCGGTGCGTGAAGCTTCCATGTATCTTCGCAGTCAGCTGGTTGGCTGGTTGCATCGAGACTTTCGGGTGTTTGTGCGAAAGCATCGTCGAGAAAAGAAGAATAGAAAGAGACTGTGATGTGGTTGCATTTCCGTGAAGCCGCAGGCTGGCTGCTGGTGTTGGTGGCGTTGTATTTGTTGAGCCTTGCTGTTGGTTTCTTGAGAAACCCAGAGACTCCCATGGTGAGCGAAGCAGTCGCGATGGTATTTGCTGGCTTGGGAGTCATGCGATTGGGAATCTTGTTAGTCCGAATCAGCACCGCAGCAAGAATTGTATTGGCTGAAATTGCTCATGATAAGACGATCGATTGAACATCAATTGTCGATTCCGAGACTGTCAGCATTGTGCAACCACTGTCAGCATTGCGCAACCACTGTCAGCGTTGCACAACCGGTGAATACAGCGTTGTGCGTTATGGGCTGCGACAAGGCTGGCACTCTTGAGTTGTCAGCCTTTCTGTGAAAGCAAAGTCGCTCCTTGAATTGAGCCTTTGTTCGTTTTTCGTCAGTGATCTTTCCTTACTTTTTGTTCTTCTTGTCTTTTTTCTTCTTTTTGCTTTTTGCAGTTGTCTCTGGTTTCACGTCGAAGCCCACGTCTGTTGTGTTTCCTTCTTCGCCGTTGTAGTTGATGGTGATTTCTTCGCCCTTTGCGATGTCTCGGACGGCCTTGTACAACTTGGTTTGCTTGCCAACGTCATCGTAGCGAGCATTTGCTGTGTAGGAATGGTTGTACATCGAACCAAAACCTAAAGCCAAACCGACCGTGTCTTCACCCCATTCAAAAACATAGTTTGAGAGCAGGTCGGAAATGTCGTCGTGCAAAGCATCTTGGGCGGGCATCACCAGTACGGGGACTCGTTCGATTTCATCTCCCTTTGAAATGTTTTGAGTCGCAAAAACTCCTCGCCCTTTGCCTGGGACGTTACGGAGTTCAATAAGTTGAGAAGGTTTGATGGGCATGAAACTTCGGTTCTTCCTGAGTTCTGACAAACGGTGTGGGCGATGGATAGCAAGATGCAAACCAGAAACGCAACCAATCAGCCGTTGAAGTTTTGCTTTTCCAAGTGATGCGTGAGCGAAACGGGAATGCGACAGTTTTGACGTCGTTTAGCTCAACACTTTTTTGTTCGGCAGGCTTTAGAAAACGTTGCTTTCCACCCCGTGTTGAAAAGTTCCACGGAGGGTTTTCTGCTGATTTAGCCCCACCGGGTGGGCCTGATTGTGTCGCCGTCGCGCGTCACTGGATTTGGATAG
>CAYTUE010000172.1:0-6615 GCA_964441085.1 uncultured Planctomycetaceae bacterium | reverse complement strand
ACACGAAGACCGACCGTTGGCGTGAAAGCCGAACCCGCCAAAGATACGACAACGACAACGTCTTTGTGCACCCTCAGACATTCACGCATTAAAGCGACAACGAAGGGTTTGCCAACGTAAAGGCGATTCGCAGGAAGCCGTCCATCATCTGAATACGATCTAATTTCAAGTCGGGAAATCGCTCGTCCACGGTGGATGCTTTTAATATTCGAGACAATTCTGGCAGCTGCTGATTCTGCAGCAGGGCTTCCAGTTGAGCACGAATCACGCTGGTCCACGCATCTGGCTGTACTCCGCTGCCTGCTGGCTTCACTTTGATATCCCGTAGGGCAATTGTCCAACGATCGCCTTCTGCTGGCTCACCCTGAAGACTCACTGAAACTTCCTGAACAATGCTGGGCTCACCCAACGAAGGAAGCAGCTGAAAGCGAACCGTATAGACAAACTTTCCTTCACGAAACTGAATTCGAACGGGCCGAACCGATGCCAGCTTCACAGAAAACAACAACGCAGGTTTTCTCGCCTGCGAATGATTTCGCAGCAGTTCCATCAGCTGAGCGGGCTGCTTCACCAACGCGGGCAGTTGCCGTACGAACTGTTGCATGTCCGCATCGGAAACCTGCAATCTTTCTAGCTTCAGCCGATCAAGCCAATGATTGAGTGCCAATTCATCCAGCAGCACACAACAAACTTCTTCTTTACGAAGCTGGTCAGTGAGCTGCGAAAATCTGATCATTCGGCTATCAATTTCGGGGTTGCTTACAGAAACAGTCATGGACTGAGACGTACTGGCTGTCGACCAATCCAAAGTCGGCAACTGGCTCACCCCTGATAGCCGTCGGTGAAATTCTGACCAGCGACGATTAAGTTTCACCAGCTCGCGATCCACACTTTCGTTCACGGTCGGCAGCACATCATCGGCCACCTTGCGAACAACAATCGCGTCAGATTGAGGCATGCGCCGTTGAACCTCATTCCAAGCAATTTGGTTTCCTATTCGTCCCAATAACGGAAACGTGCGAGCCACATTGGTATTCACTGATTGCGGAAACTGGCGAGCCTGTAAAGAACCGTAAGCCTGCTTTGTTAAAAACTGACGCCCATCAAAATACACGGGCTTCGTGACCTGAAACGTATGACTGCCGACCGTATTGACTGTGGCCTGAGGCGTGACTCCAATGGTCGTGCTGGATACTGTTCCTTCCGTCAAAATTTGGAGTTCAGCGCGAGTTGGCGAATCAACAGACTGAAGACCAACATCTGTCGTTGTTGTTTGATTTCCCGACACACTGGCTTCCATCACCTGAGTCACCACTGGTTTAGAATTCACTCTTTGATCGTTCACAAATCGAGCCAACAAAGACGTGGCCAATGTGATCGAAAAGTCTTCATAGACTTGGCGTCCAGCCGTGGGAACTTGAATGTCCAATGGCCCCGCTTTACGACCGCCGTTTTCAAAAGAACGATCAAAGGGTTCAACGCTGCCATCAACAGTCGGAGGCGCTTGAAAGACGCGGATGCTAGGCTGAGAACTTTGTTCAGGAGAAGCAATCGGCAAGTCGTCGGCGTCGGGAATGGTCAATTCTTGCCCTGTCACTCGATCAGCCGTCGTCACAATCACAACCAACATCAAACTCGCGATGACAAGCAGCCTTGCTGGCTGCTTGAACCTGTGTATCAACAAGTCTTCTTTTGGCGCAAGCAAAGGCAGAATGTGAAGATGAGATGGCAATCTGCATTTCATGATCTGCCGACTCCTTAATACTGACTGAATCAACCGTTCTGCCCAACCTCAAACGTGGCTCACAGCATAGTCACAGAAAAGCCGTGCAACCACTCGAAAAATGCGAACTTCGAAACGTTCCTGCTTCTGTGACACAAAGGGCTCCTTGGAAAACATTGTCCACAGAATGACAACTCGAAAGCTCCCAAACGCCTGTGGGCAACCGACCAATGCTGAAAGGGCAAAGGATTTCGATGCCCATGCATTTCTGTGACTCAGCCAAAGTGAAACTTACCTAGCGAAAGTGTCTGTCCCGGTGAGTAACGCCACATCTTTTTGTTCTCAACATTGTTGGCCGCTCACGCCAAGCTTCATTGGCCACCTGCCTTTGGCTGAAAATATGCTGTTCATCGGCTTTCCTGTGGTATTCGCAATTGGAAAAGTCGTCTCGACAGACATCACAGCAAAGAAATTCGACGCTTCCTTGTCCTGTTTCCACTGAGAAATGACTGTTTGCATGTTCAGTTTGACTGCCCGATTTCAAACAACACAGCAGCTTCGAATCTCGGTGATTCCCCACTTTTCTACCGTTTCTGACTTAGACTGTTGGTCTCAAGCTTGGAACGTCCCCTGATTGCCACGTTTGAGCCAAAGAATGGAGGTTGTGATTGGTTCCAGTCTCCTGCGGACTGCTCCGGCACCAAGATCCCTGATTCAGGTGAATCCACTCTGCCGTGCACACAACTTCAAGAAGATCCCGATTCGCTCCGAAGACACGACCCAACCAGCAAATCGCCACTGGAAATGCTATCATCCTGCACCGATCGACTCGACACACCGTCGGCGTCGCGATAGCGTTTCCCTTTGCGAATCACGACAACGGCAAATGCAGCCCGAAAAATCGACTGATTCAAAAGCACAACCAAACATCTCTGCCACAAAGAGAGCCACCAAAAAAGAGTTTGAAGGAACTGAACAAAACGAAATCCTAAACCAAATGCGACCATCTGGTCGGCAGAAATCACCCGCAGCAGCGGGCTTCAGATTCATCTTCAAACTTCTGAACCCAACATCAAATCAATTCAGTCTACGGACTGCTTTCAATCATCAATTCAGGTTCTTACACCTGATTTCATCGCACCTGACAACCGGACCTCATAATGAGCCATGACCCGTACAGCCCCTGTCCATGCGGCAGCGGCCAGAAACTAAAATTCTGCTGCCAAGACATTCTGCCTGAAATGATTCGGATCGAAAAACTGATCGAAAATCAGCCGTCTGCTGCAGAAAAAATTCTGGACGACCTGTTGTCAAAATACGACGACAAGGTCTTCCTCGTCACTCACAAAGCAGCTCTGCTGATGTCTCGGCAAGAAGTCCATGCCGCACGAGACGTCTTGGCTGGCTTTTTGAAACGCCACCCCGATGAACCACTGGCCCTGTTGGCTCTGGCTGATATCTGCCTGACGGTCGATGGATTTGCCAACGGAAAACGGATCATCCATCGAGCCTTCCAATTGGTTGGCAAACACTTTCCATCAGGAGTCGCTCGGCTGGCAACTCGAATCGCCGCTTCGATGGAAGCTCAGCAAGAAGTGCTCAGCGTTCGAGAACATCTTGCGATGTCCGTTCGCATGTCAGACGAACAAGCGCGCGGCCAAGTGTTGATGCAACTGGCCTACTTTGAATCTCAGCGCAATGTTCCGTACCCGTTGCGAGGTCGGTTTTCTTTGCTGCCCATCGAATTAGATGACGAAGCTTTGCAGAAAGAAGAACTGCGAGCTCGTCGAGTCAGCCGAATCGGATGCTGGGAACCCGCGGCGATTATCTATTCGCGACTCATCAAAGAATGCCCCGATCACAGTGGCCTATGGCACAACATGGCACTCTTTCAGGCGTGGGACGGACGTTCCGCCGAAGCCACAGCAGCTTTGAAAAAGTCAGCCGAGTTGAGTGACAACTACGAAGAACGAGTCGAAACCGAAGCACTCGCTCAACTTCTAGAACTGGAAAGAAGCGATGACACCTATTCGGTTCACGAAGTCACTCTGGATGTCACTTCATTAACCGAAGCCATCACCGTCATTGAGGCCAACAAACGATTTGGCGAAGTAAAAAATCGAGACCAAGAAGAAGATGAAGAAGACGAAAAGCCTGTTCGAGAATACGAACTGCTCAGTCAAGAACTTGCAGACCCCGTTTCAGCCGACAACGTCCCTGATGTCTTAGCAGATGCCAGTCTCTTCGATAGCGAAGAAGGTGGAGTCATTAAGCTGGTCGGCACTTCAGATGAACTCCCAGCCGCTGTCGAATTCGTCAAAAAAACTCTCGGAAATCTTGTGACAAACACGAGCGAAGCATTTTCGTTCAGCAAGATCCCAATGGCCTATCGTCAGTTCGACTGGAAAATTCACAACCCTTCCGGACTATCCAACGCTGTCATCAAGAAGCTCGACAAAGACCGTCTTGACCAACGACTCAATGATTGGCTTGCTGCACCACTCGCATCTTTGAACAACACAGCCCCGCAAGATGCGATCGCCGCAAAGGTTCCCACCTATCAACTTGATGCGGCGGTCCTGGTCCTTGATGCTGTCTGCGTTCGTCTCGGCCTGAACTTCGACCTTGCCGACATCCGACAGCGTTTAAACCTACAGGATCTGGAGCCGCTGCAGCCAGCCGCCGACCAACCGCTCACAGGGTTGCCACTGCTGCAGTTTCATCGACTGGATACCAGCAGCATCACCGACGACCAAGCCATTGAATTTGCCAATCGCATTTCTTTGATTGGCCATCACCGCCTGCTGCAAACAGCCACGGCAGAACTCACCAAGCGTCCAGCAGCATTGGAAGAATTTGGGCCCGTGCGAGCCTTCTTGTTGCAAGCCACAACGGCTCGTGAAGCTCTCGATTCCGCTCAAGTGGCAAAGTCCTTCAATGCCGCTCGTGACTCTGTTGAAGATTCTCCCGATGCATTTCGGACGAAACTGGAATTGAATATTCGAGAACTCAGCTTCCGTTTGGATGACCCAGAAGATCCTGAACTTCCCGCGTTGCTGAAGAACATTCGAGATCAATATTTTCACAAGATCCCAGAGATCGCGGATGTGATTCAAGAAGAACTCAGCCATTCCGGTTGTCTGCACCTGATGGAGCATCTTACAGATTCACCAAAGGGCCTGTGGACTCCTGACCAAGTCACCGCCGATGCTTCCAGTTCCAGCAAACTCTGGATGCCCGGCCAAAGCGAATAAAGGGTTCAAACAGAGTGCACACTCAAATCGTGCATTCTCAAACAACGAGCCAATTCACCAAGTGAAGAATGACGGCTTGTTTGATCGGCAACAACAACAGGCTCACAAACCCGTCACCAGCGGTGTTTGCGAGCCTGTTCGCATTGATGAAATATCGTCGTTGACGAGGCAAATTGTCCGTCATTTTTGAACAGGTTTGTCGCCAGAGATCTTGCGGTCGATATCAGCCGTTGTGACAGCGTTTTCTGAAACCTCTTCCCGCGTTGCGGCGAAAGCCCTTTGGCTTTTCGCGGGGCGAACTCACGGCAGACTCTCGGCAAAATGTTCTACAGAAAAAATATCACATGGTAGACACACCAAACGGTTGCTGGCCATGTTATTCTGTTTGTCGAGTCCACCGATATGGTTTTGTCTTACCATTCCAATGGCAAACCACTTCTTACTATTTCCTCTCCTGATTTCACTTCCTCTATTGCCATGTCCATTCGTTTCCAATCTGATGACGAAGTCATGCAAGCGGCAATTGCCGAGGCAAAACGAGGACTCGGGTGCGTTGAACCCAATCCTCTTGTAGGAGCCATCATTGTTGACAACGATCGAAATCAGATTTCAGTCGGCTATCATCAAAAATTCGGCGGTGCTCACGCTGAAGTCAACGCCATTTCCGCAGCAAACGCTGTCTCACCGAAGGCAACTGCCGGACAGCAGATTTTTGTCACTCTTGAACCCTGTAGCCATCAAGGAAAAACGCCTCCCTGTGCCGACGCTTTAATCGCCGCGGGATTTCGAAAAGTTGTGATCGGGTGCCAAGATCCTGCAGAACATGTCGCAGGGCAGGGCATTGCCAAACTTCGAAGTGCGGGAATCGAAGTGGAAGTCGGCCTGCTTCAAGAACAAGCAGAAGATTTGATCGCCCCGTTCCGTAAACTTCAACTTCAAAAACAACCGTGGGTTCATGCCAAGTGGGCCATGACACTGGACGGACGCATTGCGACTCGCACTGGACATTCTCAATGGATCACCAACGAAGATTCTCGACGACACGTGCATGAACTGCGCGCACGCATGGACGCGATTATCACGGGAGCAGGAACCGTTCGTCACGACAATCCCACGTTAACCGCACGACTCCCAGAACTCAAAACACCCAAATCCAGAACGCCTCTGCGCATTGTGCTGTGTCGCACGACGGCTTCGGTCACACCAGACAGCCAGCTCATGCGAACATTAAACGACGCGCCGCTGTTGATCTGTGCTCAAAACGAAGCCGTAGATCGAGTTCATATGAACAAACTCAAACAACTGGGAGCCGACATTCTGCTGACCGAAGGTGATCGCACCAACATGATTCAACAACTGCTGGAAGAACTGGGCCGGCGCTGCCTCACCAACGTCATGCTGGAAGCTGGGCCAGGATTACTGGGCACCTTTTTCGATTCCAATCACATCGATGAGGTCAGTGTGTTTATCGCTCCAAAATTTGCAGGAGGATCTGCTGCTCGCTCGCCTATCGGTGGCGTTGGCTTCGCTGAAATCCCTTCCACTGCCAACCTGAAAAACGTGTCAACAAAACGATTTCAGGACGATCTGTTGATTCATGGAAGAGTCAAGTTTTAGACAGCAAAGAAGTGTGAGACA
>CAYTUE010000171.1:5079-6748 GCA_964441085.1 uncultured Planctomycetaceae bacterium | reverse complement strand
ATACTTGGCCTGCCACTGAAGGCAAGGAAAGGCGATATCGCGGCACATTTCTTCGCGAACATCAACCAATTCAGACGTCTTTGCTCCGATATCCAAAGCCTTTTGTAGGATCGCGGGACGGTCTTCGCTGGGTTGGCCGAGTTCCACATAAAGGCAGTGAACATCGTACCCTTTGTCTTGAAGCCACCCCACAAGAACAGATGTATCCAAACCACCGCTGTAAGCCAGTACGACTGATTCTGCCACCACTACACTCCTGCAAAAGACACAAAGAAACGTCTTGAATGGCTCTTTGCCTCATTCAGTTGTGAGGTATCGAAGAGCCGTTTTGAACCATGGCAGATCGTATCGTCAGAACGTCAGGTTGACGTTTGCAAACAGCTTGATTCTGAGCGGTTGAGAAGAATTTGGCTGCGGTTGAGAATCCTAAGTCTGCTGCAGCCTCTTCTTATTCAATGTCATTCTGAAATGAATCGATCTGGAGAATCAAGAAAGGTTCTGCTGAAGGTGGCTGTGTCGATCGCACTGGGCAACAACCCAATCGCAGATGCTGTGGAGTGATCGAGGACAGATTCGTTGTCTTTGGAGGTACCAACGTTGGCCGATTTTTGACTGAAAACACGGACTGTTTGCCCTGTTCAGCTGCTGGGAGTCGCTGTCAGGGGGCAATTTTGCGGATACTGAAATTTTGCAGTGAGGCCCACAGAAATTGGCAACTTCTGACGATTCCGGTGAGATCGCCACTCGAAATGTGGGGGATCAGGTGTTTTGGGCTGCGAATTGAAGTTGTGTGTTTGTTCAATTGGGAGTCTGGCTAGAATACTGGCGGTCTGCTATCCATAATTACGCACAACAAGGCTGCCTCCACTTTTTAACAGCAGGGTTTTCTGTGCCAGACGATGAACGCGAACTGACCGAGCAAGTGATGAAAGGTGATCACGATGCGCTCGCGGTTTTGTTTTCGATGCATCGAGACCGTTTGTGGAGAATGGTGAGTTTTCGTATGGATCCTCGACTGCACGGTCGAGTTGACGCGGACGACGTACTTCAAGAAGCTTGGCTAGCCGCTTCTCAACGCATCGAACACTTTGTTGCTGATGCATCGAGGTCGATCTTTGTTTGGTTTCGGATGATCACGACTCAGTCGATGATCGATATTCACCGGCGACATCTGGGGACTCAGAAAAGAAACGCGGCAAACGAATTTTCGATTCATCGTGGTTGGAGCACCGAGTCCACTTCGTTCTCTTTATCGTTTCATTTGCTGGGACATCTGACGAGTCCAACTCAAGCTGCTTTACGCCAAGAACTGTCGGAGCAATTAAAGGCAGCATTGGAATCGATGAATGAAATCGATCGAGAAGTGTTGGCGTTAAGACATTTTGAGCAGCTTACGAATCGCGAAACGGCTCAAATTTTAGACATCAGTGATCAAGCTGCCAGCGACCGCTATATTCGAGCACTCGGGCGACTCAAAGGGGTACTCACTGCCCTGCCCGGCTTTATGGACAGTTAAGTTTTATGGACAGTTAAGTTTTATGGACAGTTGAGTGGTTTGTTTGGCCCAGTTGTCATGTTGGCCAATCGCACCGTTTGTCAGCGGAACTGTTTACTAGCGGAACTGTTACCAGCGGAATAGTCCTGTGCCCCATGTGAGTCCTGCTCCGAA
>CAYTUE010000171.1:0-4979 GCA_964441085.1 uncultured Planctomycetaceae bacterium | reverse complement strand
AGCGGAACTGTTACCAGCGGAATAGTCCTGTGCCCCATGTGAGTCCTGCTCCGAATCCGCACATCAGAACCAAGTCGCCTGCTTCGAGCCCCTTTTCAGTAGCGGCTTGCTCTAATGCTAAAGGGATTGAAGCTGCGGATGTATTGCCAACTTGTTGAAGGTTGTTGAATACTTTTTCCGACGGGATGCCCAGCACTTTCATAGCGTGGTCAATGATTCGGATGTTGGCTTGGTGCAGTACAAATAACTTCACATCATCGGGCGTCTTGCCAGCGGAATCCAAGATCTGGCTGATGCTTTCAACAACTGCTTGAATGGCCCACTTAAAAACGTTGCGGCCGTCCATTTTCAAGTAGTGATCTCCTGCAGTGACGGCTTCAGCGGTCAACGGTCGAGCGGTTCCGCCAACAGGGCGATCCAGCATTTCTCCACCGGCACCATCTGCACCGAGTTGGTATTTCACCAACCCTTGTTCACTGTTTCCTTTGCCTAAGACCACAGCACCTGCAGCATCCCCGAACAAGGGTGCGGTGCCTTGGTCCGTGGATTCAACAATCCGGCTGTTGATGTCAGCTCCCACCACAAGCACGTGCTGACAGTTATTCGTGGCGATAAATTGAGCACCCGTAGCCAAGGCATACATAAAGCCGGAGCAAGCTGCTTGAACATCCATGGCGGCCGCATCCAGATTCAGTTTTTGCTGAACAAGGCAGGCTGTGGATGGGCACAGGTAGTCTGGAGTAAACGTACCCACAACCACCATATCGATGTCGTCTGTTGTCAGGCCAGCAGCTTTGATAGCTCGTCGGCCCGCTTGAGCTGCTAGGTCGCTGGTTCCTTCGTCGTCGGCGGCATAGTGCCGTTTTTGGATTCCCGTGCGTCGTTCAATCCAACCTTCTTCGAATCCATGTTGAGATTCCAATTGCCGGTTTGTGACGACTAAATCCGGCAGGTAGGTTCCGATCCCTTGAATCTGCACGCCCAGTAGCTGAGCCGTCCGATTTGACTTGCGGAACAAGAGTCTTTGATTGCCGGATGGCTTTGGTTGATTTGAGCTGGATTTGTTGTTGGACACGGGGAGCGCGTGTTCCGCTGCAACTGTGTCCTGCGAACTCATTCTGGGCCTCGTCAAGCAATTTGGGTGATTCGATGGGTATTCTTTGCGACAGATTCAGACAGTCTCCGCTTCTGTGCGCTCGTACCATTTGTTGAACTGTATCAGACACGAATACGTGTTCTGAGTAGCTCTGGCATGTTTGGTGAAGAATTTTGAAATCGGAAAAGTGGTTCAGAGCCGAAGCCAACGGCAGAAAATGCTGTTTTTGACCGTGTTTTTCTTACTCAGGCCGTCGGACAGGGGCTGAAAATCGTTAACACCGTTTTCTGCCACTCATTTCGTTCACTGGTCCGAGGAAGAATCAGACGGAGGTCCGCTGCGACATGCTAGGCGGACGAAAGTTCTTACAGAACGGACGCCAGGAGGTTGCGTCCCCCCATCTGAACGGTCACCTGATTTCTGCACAATCGCGGCCCGGGACCCCATTTCAGGTTTTTCTAGAGAGCAGCAGGATGCGATTTCTTAACTCCGTTACCGTTTTTGTGATTGCCGTCATGACGGCTCAAGCCAACTTAAACGCTGCCGATGAGGTTCAAGCTCCAACACCCACGCAAGCAAGTTCGGGGCAGGATTCTTCTGCTCCTCGCCAAACACTGAAGGCTCGCCTTATTTCAACCGCTCATGCCCATCCTGATTTTTATCAAGGCGGGAATCAGTCAAACGGCTTCGATCAATATCGTCGAGAACCCAATTTGGGTTGCGAAGGTTCACCGTCACACGGTTACAAACACTTTGGCCTTCCACTGACCATGTTCGGCAATTGGTATCGTCCTCGCGCTTCCACTTTGACTCCTGTTCAACGTTGTGCGCCTGACGCATTTCGTCCACGCGGGTTTGGACACCTGTTCGCTCGACCGTGTGATTCTTACCGGATGGAATATACACCGTCAGTCCTGAAGGAAAATCGAAGCGAATACGGCCCAACTTATCTGCTTCACGATCAAGACAAGCGTTGCGATGACTGTGATCACCGCCGTTAGCAGTTGACTAGTTTTCGCCATCACGAACGACATCAGCATTAAGATCTCTCAGCTTACTGTCTAGGCGACAGTAGCCTCGATCAAGGTGGTAGATCCGGTGAACAACAGTTTCTCCTTCCGCGGCAAGTGCTGCAATCACAAGAGCAGCACTGGCTCGAAGATCACTGGCCATGACGTGGGTTCCAGAAAGTGGTTGTCCCCCATTCACAACCATATCCATTCCTTGGTGGATAATCGATGCGCCCATTCTCATCAGTTCCGAAGCGTGAAGAGTTCGGTCAGGGAATACGGTATCTCGAATACGACTTGTGCCTTCAATGGTTGTTTGTAATGCCATGAATTGCGCTTGAGTATCTGTGGGGATCCCAGGGTATGGTGTGGCAACAACATCCATGCTGCACAGGTGCCCCGTACCGTCGATGGTGAGTTCGTCGGCTAAGTTTACTTGGCGAGATTCGACACGGACTCCCATTTCCATCAGCGTCTTCAAAACAGATGTCATGTGATCTGCGTGGCAACCTTCTAGAATCACTTTGCTGCGAGTTGCGGCTGCCGCGATGGCGAAGGTGGCCGCTTCAATGCGGTCTGGGATGATCTGGTACGACTGGCCATGCAGTTCTTCAGTTCCGTGAATTTCTAACGTGGACGTTCCAAGTCCTTGGATATTGGCTCCACAGGCGTTCAAGAAGCGGCCTAGGTCAATCACTTCTGGTTCTTCGGCGGCGTGCTGGATTATGGTGGTGCCTTTTGCTAGAGAAGCGGCCACCATCACATTGCATGTTCCGGTAACCGTGCTTCCAGATGGCCCGTTGAGATCGATTTCTGCACCTTGAAGTTGGTGACATTCGGCAACAACAAACCCTCGTTCAATCCGCACGTCAGCTCCCAACGCGGCGAGACCTTTCAGATGCAAATCGACAGGGCGATGCCCGATGTTGCAGCCACCTGGGAGTGAAACCACGGCTTGACCAAATCGAGCCAAAAGAGGGCCGAGGACGCAAATGCCGGCTCGCATGCGTCTCATCAGTTCCCAGTCGGCTTTGAATCCGGTGGATCGGTCTGATGAAATCGAAAGCTCTGTCGCCTGACGCTGAACGGTGACTCCTAGTTCTTGCAGCAGCATTGCCATCGTGTTGACATCAACAAGCTCAGGAATCGCTTGCAACCGGCTTGTTCCAGAAACTGCCAGAGTCGCCGCCATAACGGGCAACGCCGAATTTTTGGCGCCGTCAATGGAAATTCTACCGGCAAGTGTCCGGCCACCAACGATTTTCAGAACATCCATGTCGGTGAATCACTCGGGGTGTAAGACAAATTGCGTACTCACGGTTTGTGGTTTGCTGAATCGCGAACAAAAACTGCCGTTCATGTTTTTTACGTGCTGCTTTGTGATGCGCTAAGGCACTACAAAATAGCACTCACGATTCGATCGTTTCCGCTTAGGTCTTGATGAGTCTTTGCTGTTGAAAAACCAGCTTGTTGAAAGAGTGTTTCCACTTCTGCACATTGAGCTGGATCGACTTCAAGCACCATCCAGCCGCTAGGCTGGAGAACTTCTGTTGCTTCTGGAATCAGTCGACGTACGAGGTCGAGTCCATCGGTTCCAGAAGTCAGTGCTGTTTCGGGTTCATGGAGGCGAACGTCAGGTTCCAATCCAGATAATTCGTCGTTTCGGATATAGGGCGGGTTGCTAACGATTCCTGCAATCGGCTGATTCGTTGGAAGGTCAAGTTTTGCAATTCCGTCGGCTAGCTGCCATTGAATGCGATCTTGGACATCATGCTTTGCTGCATTTTGTTCGGCAAACTTCAACGCGTCTGTCGAAATGTCTCCCGCAATCACTTGTAGCTGCGGACACTGTTTTGCCAAGGTCACGCTGATACATCCGGAACCGAAGCCGACTTCCGCGATCGTTGCGTTTTGATCTTTGGGGAGCAGGTCCAAGCACACGTCGATCAGAGTTTCTGTTTCGGGGCGAGGAATCAGTACGCCCTGCCCGACTGAAAATTCACGACCGAAAAATTCTTTTGTGCCTGTGATGTAAGCCAGAGGTTCTCGAGTCGCTCGACGCTTTACGAAGCCTCGCATTGATGCTCGTTCGGCTGCGGATAGTTCCACATCCATTGATGTGTACAAATGAATTCTTTGGCAGTGACGAGCATGTGCCAGCAGCAGTTCTGCTTCGAGGCGAGCAGATTCGAGACCTTTGTTTTCTAAAAACTGAGTCGTCCATTGCAGAATGCGATGCACAGTCCAGACATCATTTTCTGCTGCTGCCTGAGAGTCTGTCATGAGGGGTGATCCGAAGTCGGGAGAACGATTACGAACCTGATTATCGCAGCCTGTGTGCAGAAGGCAATCAACGTGTTCAATCCACAGCCCGATTTCCTCTGTGATTTCGGTTTTGCCAACCGGTGAATTGTAAGTGGACAGCAGTTGAGAGAGACAAAATGATTGGCTTGACTCCGTGGTCGCTTCTTCTTTGCGAATCATTCCAGCGCTGTGGGTGCTGTGGGCAGGGAGTGCTGGAAGAGTCAATGACGCGACTCATCTTCTGGTGAATTCGGTGCATCAGTCAGTCGCGACCGAGCGGGAAATGAAGCATCTTCTGACCATCTCTTCCAGTGAAACCCTGTGCTTTCAGTGGGGGCCAGAAATTGCACGGTTCCGCGAGTTCGCTGGTTGGGCCGTTTTTCCCAATTGATTTCGCAGTAAGTGAGAATTCCGCCAGACCATTCAGGTTCCTTGGGCCACGATTTTGGGGGACGTGAATGCAGGAGGTCAGCGTAGATGAGCCACAGTTTGTGCTTCCCGGTAGATCGCTCTGCCTTTCGTGCAACGTGAATTCGAAAGGTGTCGGAACTGGCTGTATGGACCAACGA
>CAYTUE010000170.1:0-6979 GCA_964441085.1 uncultured Planctomycetaceae bacterium | reverse complement strand
TGTTCGAGGGCGAGGCACGAATTTGCAGCCGTTGAGGGAGTGGATTTCTGGTTAGTTACTCGCAGGTAACTAACTGTAGAGCACTCTAGGCGCATTATGTGCCTGTACCAATAAAAATTCGCAAAACATGTCCACACAGATTCAAACACAATGAACGTTCTGAACATTCCCTTTAAAATTCGCCCACCCAGTCGTTTTGGTGTGGGCCGAAAATTATGTTTGACGAATGTTGGGACGTAAAAAAACAGCTCGATCTGCGGTCGCTGGATCGAGCTGTTTTGTGTGGTGAGCAAGTTTTGCGGCTTTATTCGGAGATGCTGGTTTCTAAAAATCGAGCGAGCTTTTGGAAGTCGCAGCCGTCCTTAATGAAGCGAACCACGGTGACTAAGTTGGCTGGGTCAACCAGTTCTTCAAACTTCACATAATGCAGGTCCAGCTGTCCAGAAACAGAAACCATGACTCCGTTTAGTGATTCTTCACAGAGTGCTCGATAGGCTCCCACGCCCAGTTGGCTGCCCAACATCACGTCGAATGCGACGGGGCGAGCACAGCGGGATTCATAGCCCAGTTGCAGTCCCGTGACCTTTTTGGCACAGCCGGTTTGAGCTTCGAATTCTTGAGCCACTCGGCGAGCAAACATCTTGCCCAAGTCCACATGAGCCACTGAAATATGCCCATGGTCGTCTCGCGGAATGTCTTTCAACACATCGTCTGAAAGATATTCTGCTAAGCCTTCGGCAAGGACAACAACACCGTATTCTTTGCCCTGCTTTTCTTTGCGGTATCTCATCATCTTGACGATCGACTGAGTGACCTTGTCGATGTCCATGACTTTGCGGTCAGGCGTTGATTCTGGGGCCAGAAATTCATCTGTGATGTCTTCGACACTGATCACTTTGTTGGCTTCGCCTGCGATGGCGGCTCCGTAGGCCAACCAACCCGCACTGCGTCCCATGCTTTCCACCATGAAGTAGGCTTGACCTGCTTCTGCGTCGGCGTGCAGGTTGCGGATTTCTGTCGCCAAAGTTTCGACTGCGGTGAAGTAGCCAAAGGTAAAGTCGATGCCCATGTAATCATTGTCGATTGTCTTGGGGACATGAACGACAGGGATTTTGTGGCTGCCTTCGGGAAGGCTGTCTTGAAACAGCTTGAACTTATTGGCTGTTTTCAATGTGTCGTCGCCACCGATTGAAACCAAAGCGTCAACGCCAAGCGAGACCAATGCTTCGTAGGTTCGCTTCAGCGGTGCCACTTTTTCGGCGTCGTTCATGTCTTCTGGCGATTTCACGAATTTACCGGGGTTGCTGCGAGCAGTGCCAATGATGATTCCTTGGCGGCTACGTGTTTTTCGCAGCATCTTTTCGTTCAGCTCCATGTAATCTTCGCCTTCGACCAAAGGCTTCGATTCGTCGAAATCGATCAGATTGCTGTAGCCGTGTTTGATACCGACAACTTCAACACCGTGATTGATGCAAGAAATCGCACAGGTACTAATCACAGCGTTGGCCGCCGGAGCTGGACCGCCTGAAAACAGAAGAGCCACTTTTTTGATGTTGTGAGCCATGAGCAGAGTTCCTGTGATGTCTGTCTTTGAAGAAGTGTTGACTGAAGTCGAAGTGACATCGCGCAAATGTGGTTGAAACCACACGCGAAATCAGCCCTTCCCGAGTTTGGGCTGGGGGAACGACTGATTGAGTGACAACAAATTTTTTGAACCAACCGGCAACTGCCTACAGCCGGTAAAAGTTTCAGGCAGCCAGATTTCAGTGAATTGAAATCAATTCGTTCTGTGAAATTCTGTCTGCAGAATTCGATTTACCACGTTCGTTCAACGAAGGTTGTATCTACGGTGCCATCCACAAAGGCGCTGTGATTAAACATTCGTGCGGCCAATGGAAGAGTGGTCTTGATTCCTTCCACGGTGAATTCACGTAAGCAGCGTTTCATGCAGGCGATCGATTCTTCTCGAGTCGGGCAATGCACAATCAGCTTGCCGATCATCGAATCGTAGTACGGGCTAATGGTGTAGCCTTCGTGAACGTGTGAATCAAAGCGAACTCCAAGACCACCTGGTACGCGAAGCTTGGTGATTTTTCCGGGACTGCCTCGGAAATCGTGTTCTGGATCTTCGGCGTTGATTCGCAGTTCGATGGCCGAACCAAGTCGAGGAACGTCGTCTTGAGTCAGTGACAGTTTTTCGCCTGATGCGATCAAGATTTGCTGTTTGATTAAGTCGATCCCAGTGACGAGTTCTGTCACAGGGTGTTCCACTTGAATTCGTGCATTCACTTCAATGAAGTAGAAGTTGTAGTCCTTGTCCATGATGAATTCGACGGTGCCCGCATTTTGGTAGCCCGATTGTTTCACCAAGCGAACGGCGGCAGCGCAAATTTTGTCTCGAACTTTTTGAGGCAAATTGGGGGCAGGACTTTCTTCAATCAGCTTTTGGTGCTTTCGCTGCATCGAACAGTCTCGTTCCCACAGGTGAATCACGTTTCCATGATGATCTGCAAGAACTTGGATTTCGATATGTCTCGGCTTTTCCACATACTTTTCGATGTAGACTCCGGCATTGCTAAAGGCTTTTTCAGCTTCGGCTGATGCCGCTTTTAAGCCAGCTCGCAAAGACACATCGTTTCCGGCAACTCGCATGCCTTTGCCGCCGCCGCCGGCGGTGGCTTTGATCAGAACGGGATAGCCGATTTCGTTGGCAATTTTGACGGCTTCTTCAGGGTCGTCGATCAGGCCATCACTTCCGGGAACGCAGGGCACGTCGGCTGCCATCGCGATGGCTCGAGCACTCACTTTGTCGCCCAGTTGGGCCATGGCTTCGTGAGGTGGTCCGATGAATTCGATGTTGCAGTCTCGACAGACTTTTGCGAATTCAGCGTTTTCGGCAAGGAATCCGTAGCCTGGGTGAACAGCTTGAACGTTGCCGATTTCAGCGACGCTAATCAGGCGGTTGACTTGCAGGTAGCTGTCTGATGCGGCTGCTGGTCCGATGCAGTACGCTTCGTCTGCTAGGTCTAGGTAATGAGCTCCACGGTCCGCTTCGCTAAACACGGCGACCGACTGGATCCCAAGTTCTCTGCAGGCTCGAATGATCCGCAGTGCAATCTCACCTCGGTTGGCGATCAGGATGCGTTGAAACATATGACAGTCGACCTTTGTTCGGATGAACAGATATCAAAAAATGGAAAGCAAGCCGTGTCCAACAACTTTGTGGGAGCCGCTTTTCGATTTCGGTTTTGGAGTGGTTGTTCCAAGTGTTATGAAGTCGAACATCTGGAACAATTTGGCGTGAGTTGGTTTGCCACAGGTTCGGGGGCATTGTTGTGACTCACATGACTGTGAGTCACAAAGCATGGCTTGCGCCATGCTTTGCCGTTCGAACGGGACATGCGAATCTGCTTTAAGCAGGTTCGATTCGGTACAGTGGTTGACCGAAGTCGACCGCTGCACCGTTTTCGACAAGGACTTCCACGATCTTGCCCGCTTTTTCCGCCGGGATCTGATTGAAGACTTTCATGGCTTCAATGATACAGACGACTGTATCAGGTTGAACAACGCTGCCAACGTTGACGAAGGTGGGTTCGTCTGGAGTCGGAGACGTGTAAAACGTTCCCACGGTGGGAGCATTAATCGTGATTCCAGCGGGTTTTGCTTCAGCGGGAGCAGCGGCAGGGGCAGCTGGGACCGGAGCAGCAGCTGCGGGCGCTACGGCTGCAACAGGTGCTGCGGCAACAGCTTGTGGAGCCACGGCGACTTGTCGAGGACCTCGACGAATCTTCCATGATTCCCCATTCTTTTGCAGGCTGGTTTCGGTGACGTCGAACTTTTCCATCAACTGCAGTAGCTTGCGCAGTCGGTCGAGGTCAAAGCTGTCTTCGCTGCTACTTTCTGACGATTTGGCCATGAATCTTTATCCGGCGATGAATGAATCAAACGTGCCACGGTTGGAAACCGGGCGTTTTGGGTGATCTAAAGCCCTACACTGTCACGAAGACCCCTTGGTTATGCAAGGTAATCGATGATGGCATCGTCGAATTCGCGAGGAACGGAAGTCAAAACCTCGTGACCGTCATTGGTTACCAAAATGTCGTCTTCGATGCGAACGCCAAAGTTTTCCGGGAGGTAAATGCCTGGTTCTACGGTAATCACCATGCCAGGTTCCAGAATTTGGTCTGACAGAGGGCTCATTCGGGGACTTTCGTGGATTTCCAGTCCGAATCCGTGTCCCAAGCCATGCCCGAAATAGTCTCCGTAGCCAGAATCGGCAATGTATGCCCGAGCCAACGTGTCGATCTCCAGGCACGATGCTCCCGGCCGGATCGCAGCAATTGCTCGCTGCTGAGCTTCCAGAACGATGTTGTAAACCTTGCGAATTTCCTTCGTTGGTTTACCCGTAATTAAGACTCGAGTCAGGTCGCTGCGGTAGTGGGACTTCGTTTCGGCTCCCCAGTCCATGAGGAGGACGGGGGATTCTTTCACCTGCAGTTGGCCAGCATGAGCATGAGGCAACGCAGCTGTGGGGCCGACACCGATGATGGGCTCAAAGCCAGGACCGTTGGCCCCAAATTTTCTCATCGCCGCTTCCAGAAGATAGCGAATTTCCTGTTCAGTTTGGTCTGGAGTCAAACTGGCCTTCACCACTTCAAAGCCTCGTTCCGCAAGATGCACGGCTTCTCGAATTTGAGTCAATTCCCAACGGTCTTTGATCATGCGGAGCTTTTCCACCAAGCCAGATGTTGGCACAAAGCAGACATCTTTGGTGTTGGACGAAAGTGCTTCGAAGGCGGCAAACGACAGTTGATCCGCTTCGAAGCCCACATTCTTGGCCGTGGCAGTGGTAAGGACTTCCGCGGTGGAAGCGGGCATGGTTTTGGATGAATCTCGAATCACGACTTCCAAGTCGCCACATTCTCGGGCGATTTGAGTCGTGTAGCGGGTGTCGCTGATCAGAATCGCTTCTTTTTTTCCGACAAACAAGCGAGTGGAATCGCCCGTAAATCCGGTCAGATATTGCACATTCGCTTCGGAAGTGATCAGCAGACTATCGATGCCTGCGTCTTTAAACAGACGAACTAAGCGTTTTCGGCGGGCATTGTAGTTGGGAGCAGACATGGCAGTTTCTTAAGTGGAGATCTAAAAAGCCGAAGCATAGCTAGGCTGCCCAAAGCTGCCAGTGTTTCTATGAACGAGATCAACAAGAAATGAGGGCTGGGCTGTGTTGCAAATTGCCTTGACTGTTGTCTGTAAAATGGTTGTTTGTGAAATGGACTTACGATTTCGACGTTGCCGTTCTGTTAACAGGATTCAGCGGCTAAAATGGTGAGCCACAGAATGCTTGCAGCTTTTCAGGCGACTTGGCAAACGAATCATGAACCAAGATTCTCTTCGAGAAATGTTGCAACAGCTGCATGCCGAACTGGCTGAAGCTGATCAAATTGACGACCCTGCGTAAGCAGTTTATTGGAACGTTTCAGTGACGGGCTTGCCAGTCTTGGCATCTCGCAAAAGTAACGAAGATGCTCAGTGATGAAACCGCCGCGCTTTATCGAAACCGCTGCTACGATTGTTATCGACCACAGGATCTGTGTTTTTGCGATCAGATTCCTTCCATCGCAAACCGAACTCAGATTCTGATTCTGCAACATGTGAAGGAGCGTTTTCACGCCTTCAATACGGCTCGAATTGTTCGCAAGGCGTTGCGGAATTGTGAACTGATTGTTGATCAAACCACTCGATTGGCAAATCGGTCTTTTCCGTTTTTGAAATCCACTGGAATTTTGTATCCCGGTGAAGATTCGATTTTGTTGTCAGATCTTTCTGAACAACAGCGTCCAGATCAGTTGGTTGTTTTAGATGGTACGTGGCACCATTCTAAAACATTTATGAAGCAGATTCCTGTGTTGCAACAGTTGCCACGGTTTCGTCTTGAACCAACAGCTCCTAGTAATTATCGCATTCGCAAAGAACCGACCGAATCTGCTTTGTCGACCTTAGAAGCAACTGTGGCGGCGTTAAAAGAGCTGGAACCGGAAACCAAAGATTTAGATCGTCTGTTGGCGGCATTCGATTCGATGGTGGATGGGCAAGTGCAGCATCCGCTGCAGGCGGGGCGACTTCGTAAAAGACGGGCCGATCGTCCATGGAAGCCGAAGGCTAATATTCCGACGGCATTGATGTCTGATCTTGGCCGTGTTGTGGTTGCATATGGCGAAGCGGCTCATGCAGCAGACGGTATTCGATCAAAAAACAGGCAACCCATTTATTGGGTGGCTCAACGTTTGGTTTCTGGTGAACAGTTTGAATGTGCAATCAAACATACGCGTCCATTGAATCCAGACTTTCTGCAACATCTCAATCTGCAATCCTCTGCGTTTGAAGGTGCGTTAACGGATGAGCAATTTGCCAAGCAGTGGGCCAAATTTCTTCGGCCTGACGATACGATCGTCGTGTTTAATCAAAGCACGTTAAGGCTACTTGATGCTGTGGGGGCAAATCATCATTCGTCGTTGGTGATGAAGTCGGTGAACGTGCAATCGTGCAGGAGCACTTTAGATGAGCGTATGCAGGGATTGGGAATTTCACCTGTGAAAGTGCAGCACCTTGGACGAGCAGGAGAGCGCTTGGGCAACGCGATTGCCTTTGCCGAATACTTGCATCGATTGGGCACTGAAGGCGAACCGTCAGGCCTTTCACTTATCTAAATCTCGCCCATACAGCTTATGTTGCCCTATTAATTGTTATTGAAGCGAAGCCTCACAATTCGAGAAGGTCGCCAGTCAGGCCGAAAGAACACGGGCTCGACAGGCCAGGACTGTGACGGTTTGATTCGCATGGCTACTGACATGCTGGATGTCCTGGCAGAAATCATCGCGTTGATGTACCACTCTCTGTGGACGATTGAAATCTTCTTCCGTCACTTCAAGCACGTGCTGGGTTGCCGCCATTTGCTGAGTCATTCGCAGAACGG
>CAYTUE010000169.1:0-6994 GCA_964441085.1 uncultured Planctomycetaceae bacterium | reverse complement strand
CTGACCGAACGTCTTGACGCCACGGTTCCGCCCAAACTGCTGAACCTGCACTCAGCGCGAGGCAACGATTCATATCACAGCAACACAAGGCAACCTGTCCGAAATTTCCGCTCCACAGCATGGATAAACCAAGGTTCTGTAAACAGCGCGCCAAAATCTCTAGTGCTCAAACTACCAAGAAATTCAGCCTTTTGTCGATCGAGTTTCAATTCAGCGGTCAGAAACTTCGGATCAAACAGACTAAAAAGCAGATTTTAGCCCGCCAAACCGTTCTCCATAGCTCATCGCAAGCAGCGACGTGGGTTGACCGTCGGGTCACTTTTCAGGGCGCCAACCTACGCAGACCCTTCAATTTCTTGCTCAGTTTCCAGAACCTGAACAGCAGCTGCGACAGCCTGCGCAGCATCTTCACCCGTCGCTTCGATCGTCATAATCGATTCAAAGGTGGCTCCCAGCAGCAATAAGTCCATGGCAGATTTGGCATTCGCCGTCTTTCCGTCAAAAAGCACGCGAATGTCGCTTTGAAAGTCAGTCGACTGCCTGACAAGCATTTGAATGGGAGTCAAATGCAGACCATTTCGGTAAGCAAGTTTGACTTCCTTCCGAACTGTACTGTCGTCTGTCATTCGAAACTTCCTTACACGGATGCCGTGGTAGAAAACACCTTCTGAACCGGCTCACACAGAAACAAACCCGCGGAGCCACAGTCATGCGAAAAAAGACAAGAATCGATCAGGCTTCAGAGGGAAGGCTCAGCGGAATCACCAATCATTGAATCTCAACGACAGCCGAATCCTGAAATCTGAAATCTGAAACCTTCAAAACCAATACGACTAGTCTTCAGAACCTTCGTCTTCTTCGTCGTCGCTACTGTCAGCTTCGGCCAACAATTCCCACACGTCAGGTTCAGTGGTGGATTGCTTCAGGAAGCTGCAAAAGTCTTGGCTGCGAAGATGGCGAGAAATATTTTCCAAGCCACGAAGGTGATCTCCGGGACGATCTGGAGGCGAAACCAGCAAGAAAAAGATAAACACGTCTTCGCCGTCGAGACTTGAAAAATCGACACCACCTTGCGAAATCGCGACAGTCGCAACCAGTTCTTCAGCAGATGGGTGCTTGGTATGAGGAACGGCAACACCGTTCCCGATGCCAGTGGATCCCAGTTCTTCTCGCTTCAAAATCGCGGCAACAACGGCTTCTTCGTCGTCTGGCTTAATCGAACCATGTTCTTTCAAGCTCGCCACCATTTCGCGGACGACTTCTTCTTTGGTTGTTGCTTTCAGCTTGGGCACAATTGCCTTGCGGACAACAAAATCTGTTAACTTCATAGCGACTTCTATCTATTTCCAATGCCGATTTGCCTAAGTCAAACTCCGTCGGAGAAAACTGTCAGCAAGATGAAACTTGTCAGGAGACATGGAAAGCTCCCGACGAATAATAGGTGTTCTTTTCTCAAAACCTGACATCAACCAAGCCAAGTCCAGCAATACGTCAAAACGCTGACTGGATCTGCCCTAAATCAGATTTGAGGCAGATCTTCTCAATAGTTTACTGTTCTTCAGACTCTGCGTCTTCTGGTCGAGCGGACACTTCTCGGACAGAAGCAGCCCGACGGTGATCTCGCTTCTTTTCTTTATACCGATGAAGCTGATGCTCCATTTTTTCTGCCGTGCGATCAAACGTCGCTTTGGCGTCTTCACCTTCTACATGAGCAACAATGGTGTGATAACCTTCAATTTCAACCAGCATTTCTACAGTTGATCGAGGTCCTTGGAAATCAAGTGTTACGTCGATTTCACTGACTTCAGCAAGATACCGAATCAGTTTTTCAGACTTCTCCGTCATATAGTCGCGTAAGTCCTGACTCACACTGCCGTGACGACAGGTAATGGAAACCTGCATAGAGATCGCTTTCCGCAGATGGAATTGATAAGGAAGCCGTGGCAAAATCTGCTACGTTTGGCTTTGCCCAGTTTCTTCGTATGAAAGACGGGCGACTCTGAAAGAAGATCCCATCACTTTTGTAACGTCGCCCGAATTTCCAAGTCTGGCCAGTCTAGCCCGCAGTTCCTGCGAAAAAAAGACCTTCACACCCCTTCTTGCCCAAAAGAAATTGGGCAACAGCCCGTTTGATCAATGACAGGATTTGTCCTTGACGTTTCCCCGACTGCTTTTTCGCCTCAAAATCAGCTTCTGAATCCAGCCTGTTGTGACTGACTTCGCCCCACGATATGGTGCCCGCTCGTAACTGCTCCCCCCACGGATTTCCTGAAATGCCTCGTTTCCAATTAATCGCCACTTCAACATTTGGCCTGGAAAAAGTGGTCGCGAGAGAATTAGAAGACCTCGGATACACAGATTGTCGTATCCAAGATGGCAAAGTCGTTTTTTCCGGCGACCTTCAAGATATTGCTCGCTGCAACCTGTGGCTTCGCTGTGCCGACAGAATTCTGATCCAAGTCGGACAATTTCCAGCAGCAGACTTCGGCGAACTGTTCGATGGCATCATCGAATTGCCATGGGCCGATCTGCTGCCAGTCGATGCTCAGTTTCCCGTCAAAGGACGTAGCAATCGATCAAAGCTACACGCAGTTCCCAAAATCCAAGCATCCACAAAAAAAGCGATCGTCGAAGCTTTAAAAAAGAGACACAATCGCTTTCGCTTCGAAGAAAGCGGATCGGAATACCCGATTGAAGTGGCCGTTATTCGAGACATCGCCACGCTGACCATGGACACCACTGGCCCCGGATTACACAAGCGAGGATACCGGCAGGTCAGCGGCTCGGCCCCTCTTCGAGAAACCATGGCGGCAGGACTGATTCTTCTTAGTTACTGGAATAAAGAACGCCCATTCCTCGACCCCTTCTGCGGAAGTGGAACCCTACCTATCGAAGCCGCCATGATCGGACGTAACATTGCTCCAGGCTTGCAGCGATCATTCGCCGCCGAAGATTGGGAGTGGTTTGATCGAAAAATTTGGAAGGAAGCTCGAAGCGCAGCGCGAGACGTGCGCCACAGAAATCTGCCTGCTGCCATTTCTGCCAGCGACCATAACCCCGACGCCATCCGGTCGGCTCAACGAGCAGCCACGAACGCGGGAGTTGGAGGCAGTATTCGCTTTAATTGCGCCGAAATCAGCGATGTTCGCAGCCACCTCGAATATGGATGCGTTATCACCAACCCGCCCTACGGCGAACGACTGGGAAGCGACGAAGAAGTGGAAGCCGTGTATCGAGTCTTAGGAGAAACTCTAAAACGACTGCCAACTTGGAGCCACTATATCCTGACATCGCATCGAGGCTTTGAACACCAACTGGGACGTCGAGCAGACCGGCGGCGCAAACTTTACAACGGTCGATTGGAATGCCAGTACTATCAATACCAAGGCCCAAAACCACCTTACATTGGTACTGACAAACATAGCGATCACGAACACCTGAGCGACAAGCACAGCATTCGAAATCAAAAACAGGCTGCTCGTGAAGCAACTGATGTCATCTGGAATCATTCCACAGACATCAATCTTTCACCAACAGAATCAACACCATCTTCCACATCACAGCCTCAAGAAGCCACGCTGATTAGCACACCCGTTTCACCTTGTGCAGATACTGAATTGAACGAAGTGGCAACTTCTGCAATCGACGATGGCAGCATTTGCTTACCCGGTGAAGAAGCAAAACCAAAGCCACAGGCTGCACCGTTTGATCCCTTGAATACCTTCGTCACCGATTGCGGATCAGCCACCCCAAACTCTGCTCTCGACGAAGACTAACTTCACTGCCCCAAGTCGTTCACAGCACAATCAACACAGAAACGACGTACTCCAAAGCCAACAATGCTTGGTGAGTCACTGTCAAAGCAAAAAGCTGCTCACCGCAGTGACCAGCTCTTTATCGTGTCGACAGTTCTTTCAAAGTGCTTGGTTTTAAGCAGCGATTTGCCGTGCTCAAGTCCCACTTGGAAGGGGCTGGCCTTAGTTGTTGGGCGCGGAATCAGAATTCGGCTGCGACTGCAATTGAACTCGATCTCGCTCATCCTTCAACGCTTTTTCAACAGCCTGCTGAATGGCTTCTTCCATGGCCTTCTTCGCAGCTGCTTGATCCTTCTGAGCCCCTCTGTCTGCACGCTTTGCAACATAGGTATCAACGCTCACCTTTTCTCCACGCCACAACACGTATGGATTGGAGACTCGCTGGCCCACAGCTGGCTTTAAATCTCGCACCCAAATATTACGAAAACGTACTGGGTTGCGATGGTACTGAAGACTAATTGGCCCCGTTGGTTCATGAACTTTGTATTCAGGAGCAGCGCTGAAATTCGTAGGGCCATACAATTCGAAGTGGTTTAAGACAACGACTCCGTTGTGAACCACCGTCACGGCCGCAGGCTGAACCAACTTGGTGTCGACTCCAAACCGAGGAGCCGTCCAAAAGATGTCATACGAATTCCATTCGCCCGGCTTTCGCATCACGTTGGCCATTGGTGGAGTCTGCTTGTAAATCGATGCCGCTTGGCCATCAAAATAAGTCTCGTTGTTGTAGCTATCCAGAACCTGAACTTCGTAACGCCCCATCAAATACACGCCACTGTTGCCTCGCCCTTGGCTTCGCCCCTTCACTTCTGTGGGAGCAGACCATTCTAAGTGCAACTGAATATCCCCAAATGATTCCTTTGTCCTAAGCTCACCCCGAGCAGCCACCATCGCGCCATCTTCGATTTTCCATGGCCCGCCGTTCCAAGCAGACAAATCCGTCCCATCAAACAAAATCGTCGCGTCAGAAGGTGGCTGACCGTCAGTTGCGCCTGGAACCACAATGGGAGGCATTTGCCATTCCATCCCACTTTTATAGTCTTGAGCTCTCGTTGTGGCTGCCATCAGCACCACAACAAGGCAGGTCATGATTTGTTGTTTCCAGTCCATTTCGTCAGTGTCTCCGCAGAAATTGCAATTCATTTCGAACGCCCATCCTGTCGATCTGCTACTGCAGATGCAATTATGGAAGGCTGAGAATTCGCAGGGGGTGAAAATCTCGGTTTTGCAATCTTCCGAACGCTCCGGCGGCACTGCTTGTGATTCTGGCACCCCACTGAAATACTGCCTGCTCAGGTCGGTCAAAGCCGCTTCTGGCAGCAAAACCGTCCCATGCACCATCCTGATGGAACGAAACGAGAACTGCTATGCTTTGGGAAGTTGAAATTCTACCGTCTCAAGACGCTCAAGATCATGAAGGTCTACGAGTTCTTTCAGACGCAAAAAGTCTTGGCATCACCAGCCTAACGCACGTCAAATCTGCCCGTTCCTTCCTGATTCAAGGGGAACTTTCAGAAACCGACGCCACCAAAGCCGCCGAACTGCTGCTGTGCGATGCCGTCGTCGAACAATTCCGAATCACGGCTTTGCCAGATCAAACGGCTGATCATTCAAACATCAGCACTGACTGCAAAAACGTTCTTCTGCATCCTGGCGTCACAGACAGCGTGGCCGAAAACGCGGCTCAGGCTCTCACAAACCAAAATCTCAACGTCACCAATGTCGCCACGTGCCGAAAGTACTGGCTGACCGGAGACCTTTCCACAACAGAACAAAACCGACTGTCATCCAAAGTTCTCGCCAACGACGCCATCGAATACATTATCGAAGGCCCACTGCCACTGAACGACATTTCCGTTGGCGGCGACTACAAGTGTCAAATTGCGACCGTGCCTATTCGCAGCATGGACAGCGATGAAGAACTCATGAAACTGTCCGCCGAAGGCGAGCTGTACCTGCAACTGGCAGAAATGCAGACCATTCGAGACTACTTTAAGTCGCTCGATCGAGATCCCACCGACATCGAATTAGAAACAGTGGCGCAGACATGGAGCGAACACTGTTCTCATAAAACTTTGGCCGGACGCATTCACTACACAGAAACTCAAGATGGCGAAGTCGTTCGAGACATCCAATTCGACAATATGTTGAAGGAAACCGTCTTTGCCGCCACGATGCAGATCCGCGAAAATCTAGGAGACAAAGACTGGTGCGTCAGTGTCTTCAAAGATAACGCAGGCATCGTCACCTTCGACGAAAATCAAGACGTGTGCATCAAGGTGGAAACTCACAACCACCCATCCGCCATCGAACCATACGGTGGAGCCAACACGGGACTTGGTGGAGTCATTCGTGACCCAATGGGAACCGGCCTCGGTGCTCGCCCTGTTTGCAACACCGACGTCTTTTGCTTTGCCAACCCTGACTTCCCCGCCGATCAGCTCCCACCAGGAGTTCTGCATCCCAAGGCTGTGATGGAAGGAGTCGTCAACGGGGTTCGAGACTACGGCAACCGCATGGGAATCCCAACCGTGAACGGAGCCGTCTATTTTGACGATCGGTATCTGGGCAACCCACTGGTTTACTGTGGCAACATCGCCATGATCCCAACAGGCAAAAGCGAAGGGAAAGTCAGCCCCGGAGACCTGATCGTTGCCGTCGGAGGACGCACAGGACGAGACGGAATTCATGGAGCCACATTTTCTTCCGCTGAACTCACAGAAGACAGCGAAAGCATCAGCGGAGGATCTGTGCAAATCGGAAATCCGATCACAGAAAAGATGGTCTTGGACGTCCTACTAGAAGCTCGAGATCAAGACCTGTACTCGGCCATCACCGATTGCGGAGCCGGCGGCTTTAGTAGCGCGGTGGGCGAAATGGGCGAAGAAACAGGAGCCGAAGTCTGGCTGGATCAAGCTCCACTCAAGTACAGCGGGTTAAGCTACACAGAAATTTGGATCAGCGAAGCTCAAGAACGCATGGTCCTCGCCGTGCCAGAAGTCAACAAAGATGCCTTTATCCAACTGTGTGCTTCAGAAGGAGTCGAAGCATCTGTGATCGGCAAATTCACTGATACACGTGAACTGGTTCTGAAGTACGAAGAGACCGAAGTGGGTCGAGTCACCATGGACTTCCTTCACGACGGTCGTCCGCCCGTGATCCGAGAAGCCACATATGAA
>CAYTUE010000168.1:0-7178 GCA_964441085.1 uncultured Planctomycetaceae bacterium | reverse complement strand
GTCTGCTTCATCAATGACCTTGCTCAGTTCGCTGACTTCTGTTGCCGTGGGAACACGGCTAAAGCATCTCAGGTACAGTTCTGTAATCACTTCTTCTGTTGAGCGTTTTTCTTTTTGAACCAGTTGAGAAAGCAGTCCACCTTGGCGAATCTTTTGATTCACCGTGTTTCCATTCATCAGGTGCAATGCCTGAGACAAATTGGGTTCCATTTTGACTTCACAACTACACACAGTTCCTCTTTTGGCTCGACCAAACGTGGTCAAGAAGTACGTCGACGTATTTCCATCTGCAATATGGACGGCTCGAGCCCCCACAGGCAACCCCGGAAATTTGTTAGACGTGGATGTCACCAAAGTAATACAGTCCAGCATGACTTCTGCTCGCATTCGTCGCAGTTCGGCATGCGCAAAATTCTTATGGTCTGTTTGATTGGAATCGTTGGTCTGAGTCGAAAGTTGGTAGGTGCGAGACATGCAAATATCTTTGACCAGCTTTCGGAAGTCGTAGTTGTACTCGGTAAAACGCTTCCCAAGTTCAGCCAGTAATTCGGGGTTGGCGGCAGGATTGCTGACTCGCACATCATCGACTTGGTCAATAATTCCTCGACCAAAAAAGTGAGCCCAAACAATGTTGCTTAAATTGGTTGCGAAGTACGGGTTGTCTGGTGATGCCAACCAGTTTGCCAAGACTTGGCGGCGGTCTTTGCCTTTCACATCTGGCACAATGCCTCCCAGAAATTTGGGGGCAACATTTTTCTTTGTCACCAAGTGTTGCACTTCGCCTCGACGAGCGTTGTAAATAATTTGTTCGCGAGGATCTTCTGCCCTCTTCCGGCCGACCTGTGCAAAAAAAGCACTGAAGCCGTAGTAGTCGTCCATTGTCCAGCGATCGAAAGGATGGTTGTGGCATTGAGCACACTGGATTCTCATCCCCATAAACACTTGAGCCACGTTTTCCGCAACTTTTAAGGTGTCCGTTTCGGTCTGATAGTAGTTCGTTGCGGGATTGGTAAACGTGCCACCTCGCGATGCCAAAATTTCTCGTACCATCACATCTGTGGGAGTATTGCTGGCAATTTGTTCCTTCAGCCAATTGAAGTAACGCAGCATGGGCTTCTTTGCCACTTGGTTATTGATTGTGCGAACCTGCAGCAGTTCGGCCCATTTCATCACCCACATGTCCACAAATTCTTTTCGCTGTAAAAGCTGATCAATCACCTTTTCACGCTTATCGGAATTTGTGTCGGCGAGAAATCGCTGGCGTTCATCGGGAGTAGGCAGAGTTCCCGTGATGTCGATGAAAACTCGACGCAGAAAAACTTCGTCGCTAGACACTGACGAAGGAATGATTCTTAGCTTGCGTAGCTTGTTGTGAACCAGCGTGTCGATGTAGTTGAATTCTGGTGTCTGGGGATCGTCATACTTCAGCCCCTTTGGCAACACGATAAATTGTGCCCCGACCGTATGAGTTTCATAGCGAGCCATAATGAAGGCTTCACCGCGTGCTCCTGCTGTCACAATTCCGGACTGACTGATCGCAGCCGATGTTTCATTGTTGGTGCTGAAAAATGCGAGTGATGTGACGTCTCGATCTGTCCCATCGGAATAAACAGCTCGCACAGATAACTTCTGAGTTTCTCCGGGACCATCTAAAACAGCTTCCTTTGGAAACACTTCCAAGGTGACAACCGTTGGCACTTCTTCAGGCTTGGGATCATTGGCAGCTCCCGCTTTTAACCACTGCAATAACGTGTTGTACTTTTCGTCTGCCACAGAAAGTCGCTTGCCTCCCGTGTGAGAAACTTGACCAGTGGCCTTCGTTAACAACAAACTGTCTTCTGGAATCGCAAGGTTAATTCGCCGACCTGGAATTTCACGAGTCAACCGAAAGTGATCTCCTGCAGGATCGAAACCAAACAGCGACAAACGAAAACCGTCTTTACCACGAGCCGCACCATGGCAACTTCCGTTGTTGCAACTGGTCTTCATAAAGACAGGCATCACATCTTTGCGAAAGCTGATTTTCGGCCGGACCTTGGAATCCTTGACCATGACAGGAACATCAACCGTGTGTTCGCCGTACGTGACTTTTAAAACCGTTTCACCATCGGTAACCGGATAGAATGTGCTTCCATCTCGACGAACAAATTCCGGATTCACAAAACGGAATTTGGCTTGGTCGGTGACATCGTATGTCAAGCCCGTGGACATCACGGCTTGCACAACAACAGACTGTCGGTCTGACTGACACGTGAGGTTCACTGTGTTCGGACTGACCACCAATGCAGCCGCCTGACGGTTGAGACCAGCGGCTGGTTGGTTGATCTTTTCAATCGCCGCTTGCTGGGCAGAGGCCTCTTGAGCGACTGCTTGTTGCTGACATAGCCCGACGAACATCAATGTTGTGATCAGAATTCCAAATGGCTTCTTCATCTGATTGTTTCCGGCAGGTGGGATGGAAGATAAGGAGGGAATAAACAGAGTGCCTAGCGAACGCGGTGAAGTACAGACAAATCCAGCAAACAATCACGCAGATCGCTGATGGAACCGTCTTAAGCGAAGCTTTACTTTTCTGCGGCTTGCTGGCGTAACTTTTCCAGTCTGGACAGACGTTTTTCGGCGGGTGGTTGAGTGGCCGTTTTTTTCACCACTTTTTTCTTAACGGCAGGTTTGGCAACCGGCTTGGGCAAAGGCTTGTCGACTCGCAATTCCGTCGAACCAACTCGAGCATGAGTAATCGGTTCTTCGTTTTCTGTCACCACAACTTTGCAGAAGATGTTCTTGTGTTTTCCAGCCGGGCTACTGGTTTCTGTCTTAACCTGAAAGACCACTTCTTTGGTGTCATTCGTGATCGTAATTGGGGCAGACGTGACTTGATGAGGCAAGCCAACCAATTGCACGGTTGCTGGTTGCTTCAGTTCTTTCAAGATGGTGACGTCGCCCAGAATTTCTGTTTCGTTGCCACGTTCAACCGTGCTACGTTGCAAGGCAATGTTTAGAAACGGTTCCGTGATTTCTAAAGTTGCCATCTGCGAAGACGCATAAGCCGTTCCATTCACCTTGGCATAGGCAAGAACGTAGAATGGCCACGATCCGATGGCTGCGTTTTTGTTTGCATTGATCGAATAAAGGGCTTCTGTTTTCCCCTTCGCAATTCGGACGGTACTGGTGGCCCCAATCCCTGGCGGACGGAAGGGAAACTGTAAAGTAATCGTTTCGTCCCAGCCTTTTTTCTTGGTGACAACAACCTTCACCTGCATGCTTCCATTACGAACAATGGGGACTTTCGGCTGAATGACGTCGACTTTGAATGGCAGTTCATCAACCACCACAACAGGCAGTCGTTCAACATCTTTCCATGCATACAAAGACTGGCCCGGCTGGCCAATCACAAAGTCAGCTCGATTCTTAAACCGACCGTTGATGTTCTTGGATTCATCCGCCTGTCGAGCTCGAAAATCAACCAGCATTCCAGATCGTTCAGCGTCTGCAGCCGCTTCAAAAACAACCGGCATCGTTGCCACAGCCGACTTCATCGGACGAGAAATCACCTTGACTCCGGCGGGCAATTCCATGTCTTCCAAGACAAGGTCTCCGCCAAAGTTTTCACGCTTGGCAGAAATCACGGCCCCCAAGCGGTTGCCTTTGGCGACATAGATTCGTTGCCGGTCTTGCTGATACCGAGTCACTCGGGGAATCCCCAACGACAGCGAAGGCTTCACAGAACTGAATTCCACTCGATAAACATAATCACTACCACCTCGTCTCAGATGGTCAATGACTCGAACTGCATAGTCCCCATCTTCGGGGACTTCAAAGCGAGTATAAGCGTCAGGGCGGCGAGCATCATCGTTACCTATCAGCGAACGTCCGTCTCGAATTCGGAACACATGCAACACGGGATCGATCGGACTGCGAATTCGACGTCCATAACATTCAATCTCCCACGTCTGACCTTTCTTTGCTGTAAATCGATAACAGTCGAAGTCGCCCGCTGTTTCTAAAACCCCATTACACGCTGCAGGAAAATCAATAACTGTTGCTTCCTTGTAGGTGTTGTTAGGTTCAACTTCGAAGGCATTTGGCTGCGTTTGAATTCGAATGACATGCCCACTGGGGCTGATGCCGCCCTCATCTTCTGCAAATAGCAGCATTTGAGTTCGGCCATCATTCGGGAGAGTGACCTTTTGAGTAAACTCGCCCGTAGCGTCTCCCAAAAATCGAAATTCGACTTCTTCACCCGCCTGGCCTCCCCCAGGAAAAACGCCTGTTGGTCGAGGAAACTTACCGACGTGTAATCGATAACGGCAACTTGCGTTTCCGCCATACCCAGTATCTCGAACTTCAATGATGTAACGCCCGTCTTCTGGGACCAAAATCGAAGCATGAGCATCTTGGCGCAGCAAAGCACTGTCATCGACAGCCACAAGTTCAAAGCGTTCGGCATTTAAAATGGCAAGATAGGGATCGAACAGCGTTTGTCCAAATCTCATGCCTTCCACTTCTACAGACAGCCGCTGCCCCTTCTTCGCGTCCACCGCAAAGTAGTCAACATCTTCCGCTTGAATGACACCATGAACCGTCACGTCTTGTTCGATAACCTGAGCCTGGTCGAACTGAGTATTCGGTTCTTTTTCATCCACTGCTGGCAAGGCTCCTACGAACAGCGTGCGGTAGTCGCTCAGCCCCGACTTGGTGCGAACCTGAGCCGTCTTTTCGCCAAGTTCACAATCGGGCGATACTCGCACTTTGGCACGCACCACATTCGCGTTTTTTTCTACGGGAATGATTTCAAGCACTTCAATGCCCGGTTCGTAGAACAGTATCTGTTCTGCATCGCTTAAACGACTTCCGGTGAATGTCAGCACGTGTTCTGCTCCCCGCTGGATTCCGCGAGGAGTAATCACGGTTAAACGAGCATCCGCAGCGAAGCTAGCAGACGGAATGGCCATCGGTAGCAAAAGAAAGGCAGTCAGAATCCGCAACATCGTATGGATCTTTCTGATTGAAAATGAATGTTGCCAAGGAGGGAAAAACGACAACATCGACGGAGAGCTTCGTGAGACATCAGGTTCGTATTTTTGCATGGCTGGCTGTTCATCACTTGCTGAACGCAACCATACCAAGACGCAACCAGGCCAAGACGCAACCACGCCAAGCCCCAACCACGCCAAATCAAACAGCAACAAACTACACCAACAGTTCCTTGCGAACTTTTCCACCGTCCACGATTTCAATCGGACGGTCGCCAGGAGCCATCAATTCCTTGTCGGCCACAATTCCTAAACAGTGGTAGATTGTGGTGGCCCAGTCGGTCACTGTCAGAGGATCTTCTTCGGGTTCCGTTGCAGTTGCATCAGACCGACCATAAACCTGACCACCCTTGATTCCTCCACCAGCCATCACCACGCTAAACACTTTGGGCCAATGGTCTCGACCCCCCGTTTGGTTGATCTTAGGAGTTCGCCCAAATTCGCTGGCAATGCAAACGAGCGTGTCATCCAATCGGCCTCGTTCATCAAGGTCTTTGATTAGCCGAGCAAACGCTTTGTCTAAGTCTGGCACCTGCTTTTTCATTTTGACATCAATTTTGTCGTGATGATCCCATCCACCGTAAGTCATCGTGACGAAGCGTGAACCTGCTTCAACCAAACGGCGAGCCATCAACATGCGCGCCCCCGCTTGGCCTCGACCATATTCGTCACGAAGCTTGTCGGGTTCTTGATTGATATCAAACGCTTCTCGCGTCGCAGCAGATCCCACCATCCCGTAGGCTCGATCGTAAAACGTATCAACCGCATCCAAAGAATCAGATTTTTCTTGGTTCACGAAATTTTTATTGACCGCTTCTAACGCTTTTTTGCGACGAAGAAATCGCTGATCGTCAACTCCACCAGGCAGCTTTAAATCGCGAACCGTAAAACCTTTTTGAGCCGGATCAGCTCCCAGACTGAATGCCCCATAGGAAGAACTTAAATATCCCGTGCCCGCAAATTCATTAGGCTGGTTAGGAACACAGATGTAAGACGGGATGTTGTTTCGAGGAGAAAATTCGTGATTCACAACTGCCCCCATGCTCGGATATTTCAAAGCGGGGCTGGGACGATAACCGGTGAACATGTTGTGAGTACCGCGTTCATGAGCCGCTTCGCCATGAGTCATCGAACGACAAATGGCAATCTTGTCGGCAATGGTGGCCGTTTGCTTCCAGTGTTCGCTTAAAAACGTTCCACCCACATTTGTTTGAATGTGTTTAAAAGGCCCTCGATATTCAACAGGCGCATAAGGCTTGGGATCGAAGCTTTCTTGATGAGCCATCCCACCTGGCAGATAGATAAAAATGACCGACTTCGCCGTGCTTTCAAAAGTGGCGTAGTCCTTTAGGTCGGCCTGAAGCTGCTGCATTCGAAGATAGTCAGCAAGGGAAAGGCCAATCCCTCCACAAAAACCGACCTGCAAAAAATTGCGACGTGAAGATTTGATCGACATTCAAATACTCTCCTAAACAGGTGGGCAAGCCGTACTTCTGCATCGTGATGCAAAAAGACAGTTGGTGAGTGGTGGGGGAGGGAGGAACTGACCGAAATCGATTGCCAGAAAAAATTTCCGACCCCGAATCGTCCTTTCTAAAGAATCGAATGTCAACTCAGCATTGACAAAATTGAATCGATGCCAAGCCAATAAAAACAACGGTTTTGCTTATGACTGCAATTCTCAGCGAAAAAAGCAGCCAAATGACGGTTCAAAGACCAAGTGCCGGTCGGCTCAAGTGGTTGGCTTGCCAGTGGTTCAAACACATTCAAAATGCATCCACCAGCCAACTCTGTGCTCGCATGGTGGCCTCTACAAGCAGCGGCCTCTCAAGTAGCTGGCGAGTTGAGCTGAATGGAATCAGCCGATGAACTTGTGCCTAGTTGAATGCCACCGCGACCTTCAGCCGAGTATTCTGACGCGCGGGCGGAATGGATTTTCACGCGGAGGACACGAAGTCGCAGAGTTCCGCAGAGAGAAGACATGGCTGCGAATCTCTGCGTTTTCGGGTGCTCTGCGTTTAGGAAATCACAGTAGGTCACAGCAGATCACAGTAGGTCACGCCCCAACTTTCCAGCCGTTTGGGCGCTAGCCCCGGGCCTCACAACCACGCCCCATAACCACGCCCCATAACCACGCCCCATAAC
>CAYTUE010000167.1:1412-7200 GCA_964441085.1 uncultured Planctomycetaceae bacterium | reverse complement strand
TTGCCTTGAGTGCGGAGTACTTGATTACCTGAAGTCAAATCTGATCACGATTGAATCAATTCGATGGGTTCTCGCCATCGTGCCGGTTACAACAGTTCGGTGACAGGAAGCATACGACCGCTACACCTTTCCAAGGCCTTTCAGATTTCCGAGGGTCGGTATTCCGGAAAAGCCACCCTGTCTTCCGTGGCGTGCTAGTTTAATGAAGTCGCGGATTGCCAAATTCAGCGCGGCGTTCCTCCTCTCTTTACATGCAACCCACGGATATTCGGCATGCAAGCCAGCCATTTGCAGCAATTGGTCGACCTGGAAGACAGCTATTGGTGGCACGTTGCCAAACGGCAGTTGGTCGAAAAGCTTCTGCTGAAGCATGCGCCTGCTCCCGGAAAGCTCGTTGAAGGTGGAATTGGCAGCGGACGCAACTTATTGGAATTTCAACAGCTGGGCTACGAAGTTTGCGGCTTCGATATCATGCAAGAATCTGTTGATCATGTTCGAAGTCGAGGCATCGACGATGTTCGAGTTCATGATTTACAGGAACCGTGGCCCGTTGAATCAGCCAGTCTCCAAGCGGTCGTCTTATTAGATGTGTTGGAACACATTGAAGATCCTGTCAAAGTGCTAAGACATGCTGGCGAGGCATTGCAACCGGGAGGCGCCATCATGGTAACGGTGCCAGCTTATCCATGGTTATTCGGCCGCTGGGACGAACAGCTGGGGCACTTCCGAAGATATACCGTTCGAGAATTCCGTCGCCAAGCGGCGGAAGCTGGATTTCGAGTTCAGTGGTTAAGTCACTGGAACAGCTTTACCTTGCCTGCAGCCGTTGCTGTTCGAGGGTGGGAAAAGATGTTTCCCAAGAAGGATCAGCCAGATTTTCCAGCAGTCAGTTCAACAACAAACCGAGCACTCTTAACCGCCGCCGCCGCTGAACGGTTTTGTATGAAGGGGCTTCCCGTTCCTGCAGGACTGTCACTTGCAGGAGTCCTGACAAAGTGATTTCTGCTATTCCTGGAGCAACGACCGAGCGTAACCGACATCGCTGCAAAGTGTCTGTCGTCATGCCCGTTTACAACGAGGTCGCTATTCTTCAGCCTCTGACTGAGGCTGTTCGAAATGCCGTCATTGATCAGTGCGCTGAACTTCAAATTGTCTATGTGAACGATGGGTCAACTGACGGAAGCACTGAACTCCTCGACGAATTGACAAAGCAGTTTTCTGAAGTTTGCGTTCTTCATTTGTCTCGAAACTTCGGCCATCAGCCTGCCGTTCAAGCGGGACTTGAACATGCAGACGGCGACGTCGTTGTGCTGATGGATTCAGACATGCAGGACGATCCCAACGCCTTGTGTCTGTTTCTTGCAGAATGGGAAGCCGGCAGTGATGTCGTCTATGCTCAACGCCGAAATCGAAAAGAAAGCCTTCCTAAAAAGTTTCTCTTTCATAGCTTTTATCGGGTTCTGAATGCAATTTCTGATAGCCCGATCCCGTCGGATGCCGGCAACTTTTCCTTAATGGATCGACGAGTTGTTGATGCGATGCTGCGGCTTTCGGAAACCGATCGCTATCTCCCAGGAATTCGTAGCTGGACAGGCTTTCAGCAAACCGGAGTTCCTGTCGACCGTTTGGCTCGCCATGATGATCATCCCCGAGTCTCGCTAGGCGGTCTATTTCGTTTGGCCAAAACGGCGATCTTTTCATTTAGTTCGTTTCCACTGACGGTGTTTAATGGAATTGCAGCCGTTTCAGGAATCGTCTGCCTGTTCTGCATGTCTTTTGTGCTTTACCACAAGGCGTTTACCGGAAACGCGATTCCCGGCTGGACCAGCCTTGTCATGATCGCTTCGTTTTTTGGAGCCTTAAATGCTCTTGGAATCGGCGTTCTTGGAGAATACGTCATTCGGATTTACGACCAAGTGAGACAACGCCCGCTTTACATTACGCAACGTATTGAAGCAGGGAAAACCAGTGTGGGCCATGCAGAACGCTTTGTGACGAATCCAGAAGCTGAACGCCTGCTCGATGATGTCGCAATGCAACAAGCCAATACGAAAAGATCTCCTGCACACTGAAATTTGAGTCTTTCATCTGCAGATTTTTAAACGTACAGCTTAGTGAAAATCACGTTTTATAATTCCACACCCACATATCCAGTGATGGGCGAGCCTCACAAGAGAAGTCAAAAAGACGAAGAAGCACTATGAAAATCACAATGATTGGGACCGGCTACGTTGGACTCGTTACAGGAACGTGCTTTGCTGAAAGCGGCAATGATGTCGTATGCCTTGATGTCGACCAATCTAAGGTCGACATGCTTAACAACGGTGGCGTCCCAATTTATGAACCCGGTTTAACTGAACTGGTGAAGCGAAATCGTGAAGCAGGTCGACTGACGTTCACTACTGATTACGAAGAAGCGATTCGTGATTCGGTATGTGTATTCATTTGTGTGGGAACTCCTCAAGACGCACAAGGAGCTGCCGACCTAAAGTATGTTCAAGCTTGTGCCGAACAGATGGCCACCTATCTGCGTCCCAATGCGGTCGTGATTTGCAAAAGCACAGTGCCCGTGGGAACAAATCGGCAAGTCCGAGAGTGGATTCAGGCGAAAACGGATACACCATTCTATTCTGCTTCCAATCCCGAGTTCCTGAAAGAAGGAGCAGCGATCGACGACTTCACAAAGCCCGACCGAGTGGTTGTAGGAGTCGACGACGAAGAAGCATCGGATACTCTTCAAGAACTTTACAAGCCATTTCTACGGACAGAAAAGCCCTTCATTTCCATGGGCATTGAAAGTGCGGAAATGGTGAAGTACGCCGCAAACTGCATGCTGGCAACAAAAATTAGCTTCATCAACGAAATCGCAAATATCTGCGAACAAGTCGGAGCCGACATTAACGCTGTGCGAAAAGGCATCGGCCATGATGCTCGAATTGGCTTTTCGTTTCTGTTCCCAGGTGTCGGCTATGGCGGGTCTTGCTTCCCGAAAGATGTTCGAGCCATGGCAGCTGTTGCTGAAGCCAACGGAGTGGTGCCTCGAATCTTAAGAACAGTTGACGAAACCAACGATCAACAGAAACAAGTTTTGTTTAACAAGTTGGCGAAGTACTTCGATGGTCAGCTTGCTGGCAAAAAAATCGCCGTGTGGGGATTGTCGTTTAAGCCACGAACAGACGATATTCGAGAAGCTCCCTCACTGGTGTTGATCAAGAATCTTTTGGAGGCAGGAGCCATCGTTCACGTGAGCGACCCTGTTGCTCGAGAAAACGTTGAAGCTGAACTCGGCGATTCTGTGACCTACTGCGAACATCATTACGACGCAGTCGAAGGAGCTGATGCTCTAACAATTCTGACCGAATGGAATGAATTTCGAAACCCAGACTTCGACTACGTGAAGCTAAAAATGAATGCTCCCGTGATCTTTGATGGTCGCAATTTATACGATCCCAAAAAGATGGCCAGACGAGGCTTCTATTACTCGGGGATCGGGCTGAGTGCGATTCCAGTCAATCAAGAAGCTTGTGAATCGTAGTTGCTGGCCTTCTGTTGGTGCCAATTTGCCAGTCATGAATCTTGGTTGCCGCTGCTTGGGCGGCAACCGATCATGAGCTGCAATCACTGATGCTAAAAACAGCGATCACGCCATGAACCAAGTATCGCACCGTGAACCAAGTACGGCACACGGCTAATTCATCCGAAGTGCGAGTTCAGTAATCGCTTCCTTCGCTGATCTTTTGACCCAAAAATCATTATGACTGGCAAGCTTCTTCAAGGGGCTCAGTGATTTTTGAGTCCCAATTTTCGCAAGCACTTTGACAGCTTCTCTCGTTGGTTTGATTTCAAGAATCGCCAAGACCGCGTCTTCTGCTTGAGGGCCAAGTTCGATCAGCGCTTTCTGAGCTGCAGAACGCCAAACATGGCTCGCTGACGTGAGTTTTTTTGCAACTGGTTGGATGGCTTGTTCATCTTTTGTTTTGCCGAGTGCCACGACAATTGCTCTGCCAAATGGCCAATCATGCACCCCCATCGATTCCAGCTTGGTGATCATTTCCCTCACGATGCCTGGAGTCGCCCAATGTCCAAGTGCGGTCACTTGGCTTTGATTGGGCCTCGCCGATTTTAAGCACGGTGCCAATAAGCGGCACACTTCTTTACGTCGAGATTCCACGACGTCGAGTTGGGCGAGTTTCGAGTAGACAGCCCCGCCTCGGTTCGCCTTGATTTCGGCGAGATAGAAGTCTAAGCGTTCGTCGTTTGACATGGCCGCGATTTGGGCAGCTCGTTCTTCTGCATCTGCCTTTCTTTTCGCATTTGCCTTTGCGATTTCTGCTTGTCGTTTTTTTACGACCAAGGGGTCTTGCATTCGGTAGCTGATCCCCATTGGGACTTGAATTACCTTTCCTTCGGATTGGACTTCATACGTTTGGCGAAATCTCATTGACTTCGGCATGGCGTATTTCTTGTCAAAGATAATGACTCCTGTTCCTGATACTTTCACCATGGGGTGAATGGGGTCATCGAGTGCTTTGACTTCATATGTTTCTGCAATCTTAATTTCGCGATCATTCGATTCAAGAATTCGGTAGCGATGAGTTTCCATGCCGATCGACAGAACCTCATCAGGTTCTTCTTGCTGTTGATTTCCAAAGGGGGCACCAAAACGAGGTCGAGGAAAACCGAACGTATTGCCATTGGACTTATTGGGTTTCGTGAGAAGAAAATAATTCTCACGAGTCCACGCTTCAGCTCCATCTGGATCGAATTCATGAATCATCAACGTCGCCATACAGCCCGTAACAAAGGGCAGTGGGTTGTCATCATCGATGCTTTCGACTGCTCCGTATGCATCCAAAATCACTTTACCGCGACCGGATTTTTTACTACTGGTGCCCCCCAGTGGCCCGAACGGCATGCGCGGTCGTCTGATGTTTCCCAACCCCGGAAAATTGTTGCGGGGATTCGAAGTCGAGTCGGTGTAATGGCCGTTGAAATTCAAGACATATTGCTGGTTGATTTTTTGGCGACTAACAACCTTTAAAAGAGCAACTGCAGGTTGCACTTTTTGTACCAACTCTGGGCCATCCAGTTCAGCACCTCCATTGCGTTGCTTAAATGAAACTTTGTTCTGTTGTAGAAGTTGTTTGGCGTAGTTCACTGGAATAGAAAAGCCAACTGACGAAATGGTACGACCGGAAATCAACTTGGAACTGTTAATTCCAATGACCTGTCCCCGTTCGTTAAACAGCGGGCCTCCACTGTTCCCTGGGTTAATTTGAGCGTCGATCTGAAATCGCCGACTTTCTGGGTCACCATTAATGCCTGAAATGGTTCCTCGAGTCACCTTGAGCCCTTGCCCAAGCAGGTCCGTGAGCGGAAAACCGATTGCTCGAACGTCTTCTGCTAGTCGCACACGACCAGAATCCGCAAGACTCACAAACGGCAGATTGTTCTGCTTGATCTTAAGTAATGCCAAATCCTGATCTTTGTCGACTGCCACAACTTGGCCAACATAAGATTTACCATTCAAGATGACTTCAATCGAGACTGCATCTTGCACAACGTGCTGACAGGTCATCAAATAGCCATCGGGGCTCACAACAAATCCGGTTCCCGTTCCAGATTCTTCTTCGATTCCACCAGAACGACCTTTTTGAATGCTGAATGACACATACCCTGGATAGCTCACCGTTTTTTGACTGACTTCTGCATCGATTTCAAAATCGTAGGCAAAGGAATCTCCCTGTTTAAAACCATAGCGCAGAGCATTCGGCAACTGCGCCACAAT
>CAYTUE010000167.1:0-1312 GCA_964441085.1 uncultured Planctomycetaceae bacterium | reverse complement strand
AGGAATCTCCCTGTTTAAAACCATAGCGCAGAGCATTCGGCAACTGCGCCACAATGACAGGTGGCATGTTTGCAGGTGGGACAGCTACAGGTGGGACCTTAACTGGCGGTAATTTGATCGGAGGCACCTTAGCGGGAGGAATTTCAACCGGAGGCACCTTGGCTGGTGGGGCAGTAGCGGGCGGCGCAACCGACGGCACCTTTGCCGGAGGAATCGCAACTGGCGGGGCTGCGATCGGTGCCGGGATCACAGGAGAAGTGGGTGGTACAGCAGTGTGATCCGGTTGTTGGTTGGAAGGCGTATCAGGTGATTCTGTCATTCCAGTTGCTGATGATTCTGCTGCGTTGTCATTCGAATCATGCTGAGCAACATTTTGATTGTTTTGATTTTCACCATCATCATTCAAAGTGTTAATGATCCACCAGATTGCTCCGGTGAACGCCAAGATCCCCGCAGTCACACAGCCCACCATGAAAAACACGACGAATGCTTGGTTAGGAGATTCCAGTTCAGGCTGTTCGTATTGGCCATTGCGTTGACCAGCAGGCCTTACACTACGCTCATGTTGGTTCTGCCCGTTGGAAACACCAGATGATCTTTGTCGCTGATTTGTTTTGGGATCAGCTGGCCGAGAAGAACCTGTCGTTAGATTTGATGCTCTTTTTAGTGACTGTGGGGAGGGCCGACTTGTGCTTTGCGACTTAGCGGATGTTGAAGAGGATGATTGAGGCGTACGGTTGATGCGGATCTTTTGAGAACAAGCGGGGCAGACAATGATGGGTTTCTTTGCGGCTGCTTCCCCGAGTTTCAGCTTTTTTTCGCACGAGGGGCATTGGATTGTTCTGCTCATTTTTACCCCTTACGAGTCGCTTCTTGATACTCCCCGTTTATCTTGGCAACTTCGCAGCTCAGAAGCAATTTTGCAGGCAAAGAAATCAGACGAACCGCAGGCTGTTTTTTTAACTCTGCGATTTAATTTCGACTGAGATATCAGCGGTTGGCCAAAACCATTGCGAATCGCTCTATACAAAGTTCATTGACTCGACAATTTCACGCAGCGCATTCACCACATTGTCAATGTCTTTGACAGTGGTAAAAGGCCCCGGGCTCATTCGAATCGTGCCGCCTTCTTCCAACGTGCCCATTTGATGATGAGCCAGTGGAGCACAATGCAAGCCTGCTCGAATTTGAATACCAAAGGATTGATCTAAGATCATGCTCACTTCTCGACAGTCCATCTCTGAACGGGCTACGCTAACCGTTCACGTCGTTCGATAGGAGTCGCTGTTTCCGATTTCAGACACATCAGGGC
>CAYTUE010000166.1:5970-7254 GCA_964441085.1 uncultured Planctomycetaceae bacterium | reverse complement strand
ACGGAACTCGTCCATGGTGAACCATAAGAAAAGAAAGAGCTAGGGCGTACAACGGGGTTATGGACGACAAGCTGTCGTCTATGAAGGAAAACGTCCAAGATCATAGAGCCAAATGTTCGGTTTGCATAGTTGAAATTACGGTGAATCAGAAATGTTCCCCTGGTATGGTAATTACAACAGGCACAGGGCAACCCAATCTTGTTTTTTCGATCATCTGTATATGCTGACCTCCGTTGGTTATACGTGTTGCACATACGGACGCACCACGCGCCAAGGACGCCGAGCATTTGCCAAACTGCCGGGCCGCTGGCCCTGAAACAGGATGATCCACCAAATCCTGGGCTTTCAGCCCAGGCTAGGCAAATGGATGGGCCTTCGGCCCGCTACTCCACGCTCTCCACGCTCTCCACATGTTCACTAGGCCCCATATTCCACGTCCTCCACGCTTGGTCTCGTCTGAGTCTGGATCTGGCCCTCCTCATTTATGTGCTGTTGCGGTGAAATGCTGCTGAGATACAATCTCATTTAGGTTGTTTTAGACAGTGTAAATTGCCAAATTGAATTCAATCACAATAATCATGGCACGAGCGGGAACCTTCGTTTCCGCCGACTGACCGTAGAAACTGTGGCCGCCGATGACTGGATTGGATTCAAAAGATCAACAACTTCTGGAATTTCTGCACCGCAGCGATGGTGCAGACGTGCAGCAGTTGTGTGATTTATTGGAAGTCACTCGCAACGCCATTCGGACTCGAATTTCTCGCCTTGAAGCTCTGCAATTGGTGGAAGTACAGCAGGTAAGCGAAGGGCGAGGCCGTCCGAGAAACGTATATCGTCTGTCGGCAGAGGGGGTGAGTTCTCTGGGTGAAGACTATCGGCAGTTGGCAATTGTGATGTGGGAGGCCATTTGTCAGATCCCCGATGAAGCCGTTCGTGAGTCGCTTTTGTTGGACATTCGAAATCGACTTGCCAGCCGGTTTCGTCCCACAGTTCAGGGATCGGGGGATTTGTCGGAGCGTTTGGACCAGTTGGTGGGGCAGATGAGGAAAACCGGGTTTAATGTGGAAAGCGATTCCACAACCAGTCTTCCGATTTTACGAGAAAGCAATTGCCCATTTCCGATGCTAGCCGACGTTGATGAACGAATTTGTGAGATGGAACGTCAAGTCGTGGAAGAAGTCTTGGGTGCTCCTGTAGAATTTAAGCATCGATGTCGAGACGGTCACCATTGCTGCGAATTTGAAATTCAGACCACTGACGTTTCAACCGATCAACAACAAACCG
>CAYTUE010000166.1:4259-5870 GCA_964441085.1 uncultured Planctomycetaceae bacterium | reverse complement strand
AAACCGTCCAACAACAAAGCAGTGACGCCCGTTCAGTTCAAGTTCTGGCCACTGAAGTTAAGACAACCGAATAGTCAATTGCCGAAGCACGGCTCACAAAACCTTCTAAAGTAAAGTCGTTCACGGTCTGGTTTCACGGACCGACAGGAAAAACCAATGACATGGATTGAGGGGCGTTTTGAAGAAAACGTCATCACAACAACATTAGAAGACGCTTTGAACTGGGGCCAGCAATCCAGCATTTGGCCCATGACATTCGGGCTTGCCTGTTGCGCTATTGAAATGATGGCCACAGGAGCAAGCAAGTACGATATCGATCGCTTTGGTGCGGGAGCCTTTCGAGCGACTCCCCGCCAGGCCGACTTAATGATTGTTGCCGGTACAGTGACTCACAAAATGGCCAGCCGAGTTCGTCGGCTGTACGAACAAATGGCCGATCCGAAATATGTGATTGCCATGGGAGCTTGTACAGTGGGCGGCGGTCCATACTTCAAGCATGGTTATCATGTTGTGAAAGGCGTCGACTTGGTGGTGCCAGTGGATGTCTATGTTCCCGGCTGTCCCCCTCGCCCTGAAGCACTGTTGGAAGGATTAATGCGAGTTCAGGACAAAATCAAATCTCGCAAGCTTACAAAAGGTGAAGGTGCCTTACCGGTGCCTCACCACAGCGGATATTCCGCATTGAATGTTTAACGCAGGCTTATTTTGCCTGCCACTTTTCAAACACTTACCCTCTGGCGTTTCGCCCTAACTTCAATATCAGTTGATCAAATGACCAGCACTCTTAAAATCACAGACCTTCACGTTTCAGTTGCCGATACTCCCATTCTTCGGGGAGTCAACATGGAAATCAAGCAGGGCGAAGTTCATGCCTTGATGGGCCCCAATGGATCGGGCAAAAGCACGTTGGCTTATGCCTTAGCCGGGCATCCCAACTACACCGTCACTGGCGGTTCAATCGAAGTTGATGGTGTCAACGTCACAGAAATGGAACCTGACGAACGAGCTCGCTTGGGCATGTTCTTGGCGTTCCAATACCCGGTTGTCATTCCTGGCGTTAAGGTTGCCGATTTCATTCGTCACGCTGTGAGTAACATTCGCAATCCAGATCGTAAAGAAGGCGAAGGCTTGGTTGGCATGCGTGAATTCCGCAAGGAAATTCGAGACCGCATGGAAGAACTTGGAATGGATGTTGAGTTTGCTCGACGCTACCTGAACGAAGGATTTTCTGGCGGAGAAAAGAAACGAATGGAAATCCTTCAGATGGCCATGCTTCAACCAAAGTTTGCCTTCTTGGATGAAACCGACAGTGGCTTAGATAGCGATGCTGTGAAAGTTGTGAGTGAAGGCTTAGCCAAGCTTTCTGGCCCTTCCATGGGTGTGTTGATTATTACTCACCACGAACGTCTGCTGGAATACAATCCTCCGAAGTTTACTCACGTGATGCTGGGGGGACGCATTGTTGAAACAGGCGACGCCGCATTGGCCACAGACTTGCATGCGAACGGTTACGCTTCGATTCGTGAACGTCACCCAGAAGCTGCTGCTGTGAATGCCGAAGCCGAAGCAACTGCTGCTGGCTAAAGCAAACTGCAGTCAAACTCACTGCAG
>CAYTUE010000166.1:0-4159 GCA_964441085.1 uncultured Planctomycetaceae bacterium | reverse complement strand
TGAAACCAGCAGCTTGAAACTGCCCTCTTCGGCCGCCTGTGACTGCATTTCACGGGTCACGAACTGAAGCGAAGCACATTCAAGCGACTCGAACAGACAAACAACAATCTCCTCATTTCATGACGGATGAAAATATGAGTACCGACGCTCCCGATAAAGAAGACGTGTCCATTGGCGACTACCAATACGGTTTCCACGATTCAACGGACAACTACGAATTCAAAAGCCGTAAAGGCCTTGATGAAGAAATCGTCACTCAGATTTCTCAGATGAAAAAGGAACCAGCGTTTATGCTGGAGTTCCGTTTGAAGTCTTTAGGAATCTTTGAATCTCGCCCGATGCCTGAATGGGGTGGAGACATGTCGGAACTCGATTTCAACGAAATCTATTACTACATGAAAGCCGCCAAAGAACAGGGCCGCAGCTGGGACGATGTTCCCGACGACATCCGCAAAACGTACGACCGTTTAGGGATTCCTGAAGCGGAAAAGAAGTACTTGTCAGGTGTGAAGGCTCAGTATGAATCCGAAGTGATTTACGGAAGTCTGCAAGAAGACTTGGCCGAACAAGGTGTGATCTTTACAGATACCGATTCGGCATTGCGAGATCATCCGGAACTATTCAAGCAGTATTTCGGTTCTGTGATTCCTCCAGAAGACAACAAATTTGCTGCGTTAAACAGTGCTGTTTGGTCTGGGGGATCATTCATCTATGTGCCTCCTGGCGTGAACATTGAATTCCCGCTGCAGGCTTACTTTCGCATCAACAGCGAAAACATGGGTCAGTTCGAACGCACGTTGATCATCATCGATGAAGGCGCGTCGGCTCATTATGTGGAAGGCTGTACGGCTCCCACTTACAGCAGCAATAGTCTGCATAGTGCTGTTGTGGAAATCATTGTGAAAAAGGGAGGCCGTTTCCGCTACACGACCATCCAAAACTGGTCGGACAACGTTTACAACTTGGTGACTAAGCGAGCCATGGCTTACCAAGATTCGTTAATGGAATGGGTCGATGGAAACTTGGGCAGCAAGTTAACCATGAAGTATCCCGCGATTTGGTTAATGGAACCGGGTGCGCGAGGTGAAACATTGTCGATTGCTTTCGCAGGCAAAGGGCAGCACCAAGACGCAGGAGCCAAAATGGTTCACTGTGCTCCTAACACAAGCAGTCGCATCATTAGCAAGTCGATCACCAAAGACGGTGGTCGAGGAAGCTATCGAGGACTTGTGAAAGTGGAACCAGGAGCCACCAATTGCAAAAGCAACGTGGTTTGCGACGCTTTGATTTTGGACCCCGAAAGCAAAAGCGACACCTACCCGTACATCGAAGTTGAAGAACAAGATGTGGCGATTGAACACGAAGCCAGCGTCAGCAAAATCGCAGAAGAACAACTGTTCTATCTGATGAGCCGAGGGCTGACTGAAGCAGAAGCCAGTGCGATGATCGTGACTGGCTTTATTGAACCTTTGGTAAAAGAACTTCCAATGGAATACGCGGTCGAAATGAACCGACTGATCGAATTGCAAATGGAAGGAAGTGTGGGCTAATCCCACTGCAAGCAAAGCGATACTCACGCTGGCCAGCCAGTCAGCGTGAGTTCATCGAATTGTGTGCTGCTGACACCACAAGCCACCTTGGGTTTGTATTCAGCAACCTGTTTTTTAAACGAACTTGAATTCATCATTGTTTGATTTGAATTGAATTTTCGTTCAGTCAGATTCAATCATTTTGCCATCTGTGCCAACCATGGCGAAACGTTGTTTCTTTCGTACCGCATCAATGTTTTCATTTCTAAAGGTCGTGACTTTCGGCTCTTTAGATCATTCTCTTTTTCTTGTCTCTTTGCAGTCATTGGCTGCAAGATGATTCTGAGACTATTATGACAGCTACCCTAAACGTATCACGTATTGGCTTCGACCAAGAAGTCTTTGAACAGTTCCTTGCGACTCGCAATGAAGCTTCGTGGATCACAGATGCTCGTCGAGCCGCTTATGCGAAGTATGAACAGCATCTGGAAGCCGAGCTGGATCCAGAAGAATTCAAGCGAGTCGACTTGCGGATTTTTAACGCCAGCAAGTTTCGGCCCTCCGCAGAAGAATCTGATGCGTCGTCTGTCAGCACGTTGTTGGCAAATGAAACCGAATATGGCGGCAACATCCGGCATATTGACGGCCAGATGACTCAGTCGAATTTCAGCGATGAAATTCAGGCCAAGGGTGTTCTGTTTGGCGATCTTCAAACTCTGCTGACAGAAAACCGCGAACTGCTGGAACCTTTCTTCCTTAAGCAGGCCGTTAAGCCAGATGCCGATCGCTTTAGTGCATGGCACGCTGCGTTTTGGACCAGCGGAACATTATTGTACGTTCCCAAGGGAGTTGTTGTAGACGTTCCGCTACACAGTTTGATTGCTCATACAAAGAACGGCATCGCCGACTTTGGCCATACTTTGGTCATCGTGGAAGACGAAGCTCAAGCAACCTTGCTGGAAGAAACCACATCGGCCAACGAAGCCGATGCGGGTTTACATGTGGGCTGCGTGGAACTGATCGTTGGGAAACACGCCAATCTGCGATATGTTCAATTGCAGAACTGGAATCAAAACAGCTGGCACTTTGCTCACCAAGGCGGCAATGTCGACAGCCAAGGTTCTTTGCAGTGGACGGTTGTTGGTCTCGGCAGCAAGCTTTCTCACATCCATCAGGACATCAACCTGAATGGGCGAGCATCCACTGCGGAAGTTAATGGTGTGACGTTTGCCAGCGATCGGCAGAAAATCAGCTATTACACTCAGCAGCACCATCGCCAACAGGGAACTCATAGCGACCTGTTGTACAAGGAAGTTTTGCGAGACGAATGTCGAGTGATTTGGCGAGGAATGATTAAGGTCGATGAAGCGGCTCAACAAACAGATGGTTATCAACGTAGCGATGCTTTGATGCTAAGTCGAGATGCTCGGTGCGACAGTATTCCGGGCCTCGAAATCGAAGCTGACGACGTCCGCTGTACTCACGGTGCCACCACAGGCCAAGTGGATGAAGAGCAAATCTTTTACGCGAAAAGCCGAGGCATCAGCGAAAAAGAGGCCATGCATATGATTGTGGAAGGATTCTTCCAACAGGTCTACGACCGAATCCCGGTTGAAATTGTTCGAGAAACATTAAGTCGAACGGTTCAAGAAAAACTGGGAATCGAATCTATGGATACCGTTTAGCAGCCCATTGAAAAGCGACATTCTAGGCAAGCCGACGCGTTGGGTGATCACCGAAACGATCTTTCAACGGTTTGCGAAACCAGATGGCAGCTTGATACCGCCAGAAGTGTCAACGACACACCCTCCGAAGAAGGCCTAAGATTACATCGCTTGGGCCTTCTTTTTTTGTACCATGGTTTGCTGTATCGCATCTGCCCAGCAAACGAATGTCGCCCATGTCCAACCCTGCCAAGATGAAGACGGCCATTCAGCTGATGCTGTGGTTCGTGCTGGCCGCATTGCTTGCGATGTTAAGCTGGTCTTGGCTATCCGGCGGAGTGGTTTATCAACTGTTAAGTCGCCAAGGTGATCCGGCGAGTCGAATCGAGCATTTCAAACAGTATCTGGCGAGCTTTGGTGCGGCTGCCCCATTGATCTACGTTCTGTTTGTTGTGGTTGAAGTGGTGGTGGCTCCGATTCCGGGAATCATGCTTTACGCTCCAGGAGGAATCGTGTTTGGACCGTTGCTGGGTGGTTCCTTGTCGCTGATTGGAAACGTCATTGGGGCTGGGATTGCGAGCCTGTTGACTCGATCACTTGGCAGCAACTGGTTGACTCAATTCTTCGACAAAGAAAAACTGGAACAAAGCCAACGTGCTTTAGAGACTAAAGGGTCCATTCTGATCTTTTTGTTGAGACTCAACCCGTTGACATCTTCCGACATCGTCTCTTATGCGGCGGGTTTTAGTCGGATTCCGATCTGGAAAATCATGCTGGCGACATGTTTGGGGATGGCCCCTTTGTGCTATATTCAAGCATGGCTTTCGAAAAGCTTGATCACAGCCTTTCCCGGATTGATTTATCCGCTCACTGTTGCCTGTGTGGTTTACGTGATCGTGGTGGCGATTGTGGTAAGAAGAATGATTCGGTCCAAGCCCGAATGTTCGGAACACTGATGTTACATCA
>CAYTUE010000165.1:1547-7261 GCA_964441085.1 uncultured Planctomycetaceae bacterium | reverse complement strand
CGTCCAGACTATGAAAAAAGCAGGTAGCAATCGATCAACACTCTGCATGTTTTGACTACCTTTCATTTGGGCTCAGCGGCTGCGTGATTCGAAATGGACACGTGGGCAGCTGCGGTCAAAGTTTCACCGGTCAAAGTTCTGCCAGCCAAAGGGCCACCGTTTGTCTCCTCCAACCCAATGGGTTGAAAGAGGCAAACATCAGCCCATTGGGTGCCAACATTCGCCAGTTTGCCTGATAAAAGTGGGTTGTCATTTCACAGTCGTTGAGCGTTTCCGTTGATGAAATTCGGATTGCTGGATTCAGTCCATTTTGTTAGATTTACAATTCAACGAGCCGCTTCGCATTTCCTGAATCAAAAATGCGAAAGACAATGGCAGCTCAGTACGCTGAATCGCACAGATGGAAGACGTCTCAAAAGGATCTTGAGACTGATACCGCCAAAGGAGATGGCCATGGCTAAGACAACAAAACACAAACTTCGAGTCTTGTTTGTCGACGACGACGAAACCATCGCCAACCTGATGGAATCTGAACTTCCTCGCATGGGTCACAGCACCACGGTCTGTCGAAATCCAAGCGAAGCCATCAATGCCATCGAAAAAAATTCTTTCGATGCGGCCGTTGTTGACCTGAAGATGCCTGGTGGAAGCGGTTGGGATGTCATCGACGCGCTGCGCAAGCTATCTCCCGATACCGAATACGTCATCAGTTCCGGCCATGGGAACATGGACGATGCCATTCGAGCCATCCGCATGGGAGCGTATGACTTTCTGCCCAAACCCTGCACGCTGTTCGAAATTTCAGCCGCTTTGCAGCGCATTGGTTCGAAAATGGCTTTGGAAAACAAAAACATGGCATTGGAAAGCCGCCTTCAGCAGGTGGAAGGCCGATCCGATTTGATCGGTGAATCGAAAGCCATGAGTCGAGTGAAAACCTTAGTTGAAAAAATTGCTCCAACCGATTCTGCTGTTCTGATTATGGGCGAAACGGGCACTGGAAAAGAAATGGTGGCTCGCCGAGTTCACGAACAAAGTGAGCGAGCCGACCAGCCATTTGTCGCAGTCAACTGTGGAGCCATTCCAGAAAACTTGGTCGAAAGCGAATTCTTTGGACATCGCAAAGGAGCATTTACAGGTGCCGACACAGCTCGCAAAGGCCTGTTCGAAGTTGCCAACGGTGGTACTCTGTTCTTGGATGAGCTTGGAGAACTCGATAAATCCATGCAGGTGAAGCTGCTGAGATTTTTGGAATCTGGAGAAGTACGACGAGTTGGTGAGAACGAACCTTTCAAGGTCGATGTTCGCATCGTGTGCGCGACCAACAGAGATCTCAATGAAATGGTAACGGAAGGAACGTTTCGAGAAGACCTTGTCTTTCGAGTCAATACGTTTGAAATCCACCTACCACCTTTACGAGAACGCACAGATGATATCCCAGACCTAGCACACCACTTGGTTTGTCGTTTCTTGAAACGAGACAACATTCCAAAAGAAATGGTGCTTCCAGAAACGATGGCCATCTTGCAGGCTCAAGACTGGTCGGGCAACGTGCGCCAGCTTGCCAACACCTTAGAACACGCCGTCATCCTTTCTGATGGACAGCACATTCGTCCAGAAGATCTGCCTCAACGGCTAAGCAAACCAGCAGGGTCAACAGCAACAACCGTTGTAAGCAGCGGCAATTCTCTGTTTGACACAGACACTCCAATCACTTTGCGTGAAATGGAAGACCGACTGGTTTGGCATGTCTATCAAAAGCATGAAGGCGATAAGCCAGCCGCAGCCAAAGAATTGGGGATTGCTTTGAAGACTTTGTATAATCGCTTGAATCAGCTAGAAGAAAAACGAGAAGCAAGCTGATCACATCCGCGGAAGAACAAGAGACTCTGATGCGCGCGAAACTCTAGGCACGTGTGAGACACCGGTCTGTGTGTAAAACACAAACCCGTCATTTCATTCACCTCACGAACCACCCACCACCGCGCTCGGGCAATCAATTTTTGCTGATGGGAAACCGTATCCTAAAGCAGTCTGCAGTGATTCAGTCTGCAGTGATTCACGCCGTAGCAACATCATCGATTGGCAGGCTGCCATGGGTTGGTGTAAACTTGCGAATCACGTTCGTCACGGTTCCTAGCACAGAACTCGTCGACGGTACATCTGATGCGGAGATAGTCTGGCGAGTCAACATCAGGCCACCTTGGTTGTCCAAAGCGGCGACAACAGAACCCGTCGTCGGTACCCCGACTTGTCGAATCACGACCAAATCGGCATCGTTGATCCCAAGCATCGAAAAGTGACTGCCTTCAATTTTCACGCAAACAGAATCATGAGCACCAATCATTAAATCAACATCGATGGCTTCCTGTTCTGCAGAGACTGGTTGCAAAGCAGCTCCAGCTGCAGCCACTCCAAGCATTTTCATCGTTGACTTCTTGGGCCTTGATTCCACCAAGCCAATCGCACGAGACATATTCGATTCACGACGAATAAGCCCCTTGCGCTCAAGAGCTTTCAAGTGGCAGATCACACCGTTTGGGGACTTGATATTAAATTCCAAACCAATCTCTCGAACCGTGGGCCCATACCCTCGATTGTTGATCTTGTCGGCGAGGAAGTCATAGATTTCCCGCTGACGCGGTGTCAGATCTCGTTGCTTATCCGTACCAGATAATTCAGACAATTCAGATACGCCTTTGGGGAAATTCACCACAAACACAACTCCTATCGGATGTGAAAAACGGGTGAAGCCAAGCAAGTGACATTACCAACGTGATCATGTCCGCTGAATAGCCGTTAGCCCAAAATCCACACTCTGCAACTTGACTCACACACGCCCTAGGTAAAGCTCTTTGATCACTGCTGTATTCGGCGAATGATGCCAAATACGATCGCAGAAGAACTGCGACTTGCTTTTGCAAGCAATCGAACCAAAGGGGTCATGGATCATCAAAAACAAAGCATAGAGGAACTTCCCGTTTTCATCTCACCATATTGACAATATTATTTAAACAAAACTTACATTTCGAACCAAGCCCCACGAAGGTGTGACAACAAGGCACACCTTACATGCCCTAGAATGTGGTTCCGAAACCTACCGCCTGTCACCGCTGAGTCGGGAAATGACGGCAATTCAAAAGCGAAAAAACGGTTTTGAAACCGGCTCGAGTGGCTATTCGCTGCTCCTCCTCTGTTATTGCGCAAACCTCTGAAATGGGTTGCACAAACTTGCCTATTTTTGTGTATGGCCTCACACGCTGCCAGGCGAATACAGACCCAACGTGTGGCCAAACGGCCAGGGCCGTGAGTGAGCAAGATCGGCCTCAGCACAACGGGCAGGCGAATTGGTTATTGAGCAGCTTGAACCGAAGAGGATGGAAACAATGCTCGCATCTGGTTCACCAGTTCGCTTGCTGTGACATCAACAGCAGCCACCGTGCGATCACGTTTGATTAACCAACATGTGGAACCACGAGACAATCCCCAAAAACGAATCAAAGGGTGATTCCATCCACGATGATCTGGGTCTGCACCAAACATCTGGATACCAGGAACATGGTGTCGCTGAAGGAACTCGGTGAATTCAAATTGATTGTCAGTTAATGCAACCCCAACAAACCGAAGCTGACCATGAGACACTTCAGCAGCTTGTTGCAAAAGAGGCAACAGCTTGTCTGAAAACTCTGGATCATTCACGTCCCAAAAATACACCACGGTGACGACGTCGACGAATGTCCGTCCGTCGATTGGCTGAAGATCAAGTGTCTGTCCAGAAAACTGGCTGAGCTGCTTTCCGGGCAGGCTTAACCGACGCAACACGGCAGTCGCTTCATTTGCTGCTATCGAATCGGAAAACTGAGACACCAATTGCCGATAATTTTCAGTCGCAAGCAACATCAGCGAAGAGCCCTGCGAGGATCCGGCGATTTCCAATGCACGCAATTCACAACTTCGCGCACTTCCGAGCAACAAAGCGGTTGCTCTTTGTTTTTGATCCGGAAAACGGTTCGCGAATTCTCGAGCCCACTGACAAAAATTGTCGAACCAAACAGGTTCATCTTCTCCATTGCGACGAACCATTTCATGAGCAAACCGAGCCAATGTATAGACGCCTTCTGCGGCAGCCTTGGAATTGGCATCGCGTTCTGTCAACGCTTTGACATCCGCGTAAAGGCTCTGAATGTCATCTGCGTTTCCTGAAACAGCAAGTTCCAATCGGGCTTCAAGTAAAAAACGAATCAGTTGCAAAAAGGAATCTTGGCCACTTGGCGATGACATTGATACGGGCAATGTCCGAGTCGCAAGGTCGATGATCCGAAAGTTTCGACGACGACGAACTTCAAATTCAGCAGCTCCTGTTGCCTGAATTTCGGAACCTCGCAGCAACTGAATTCGTTGGATTACTTCTCGAACCTGCGGCGGAATCGATGGATCTCGCATCTGTTCCAATAACCGAGCCGAAGGCACCCCCAAACGACCGTTTGCAGCTTCTATTTCGAAAGCTGGGATTTGGCTTGCAGATGCCTGTTGGCCGACACGACGTTCAGCCAACGGATGCAAGTCATCCATTCGCACATCGCCAACTCGTTGACCATCGGCAGGAATGTCCAACCTTCCCGATGATTCCATCGACGCAACAATTCCAGATGTTCTTAAACGCAGGTCTTCTGATGAAAGACGGCTGGAATCTTCAGACGACTGACTGGAGTCTTGGCATCCCATGACACACAGCGCAGCAAGCAGCAAAAAATGCCGAAAGCCAAGCATCTGCGGCTGAGTCTTCAGTTGGAAAGCAAAAGTGACCATAATGATCGCCATCAGAAATACGTCACGACTTCATCAATGTCTTTTTTATCGGCTTTCTAGGCTTCTCAGGCTATGTCATCCCAATCGGACACAACAATTCATGTCCTTGCAATTCACGCTCACCCCAATGACGTCGAACTTCGGTGCGCTGGAACTCTACTGAAGCTCCAAAACAAAGGGTGCCGAATTTCGATCGCCACCATGACAGCGGGAGACACCAGCAGCACCGAACTGCCTCCAGAAGAAATCGCAGCCATCCGTCGCACGGAAGCGAAAACCGCGGCAACCTTGCTAAAAGCAGAATACACCTGCCTTGAATTCCAAGATCTGCAGATCGTGTTTGATAATGACAGTCGTCGTCGAGTCACCGAATTTATCCGACGCAGTCAACCAGACCTGATTCTGGCAGCTTCTCCGATTGACTGTCTGCTCGACCATGAAATCACCAGCCAGTTGGTGCGAGACGCTTGCTTGAACTCGTCTGTCCCAAACTACAAAACACGGCAATGGGACCCAGCTCCTGCCACCACAAAGGCTCCTCATCTGTACTACATGGATTCATTGGATGGTGCAGACATCTTCGGAAATCGCCACTCGGCGGATTTTGTCGTGGATGTCTCAGACGTATTTGAAGCCAAACAGCAAGTTCAAGCCTGCCATTCCCGTCAAACAAACGATGTGTGTGAGCCACTGTCTGGAAACAAACGCTTTGATATCAGCCATCGCTGCAGCCAACAGCGAGGCTCTGAAATTGGCGCGGCCTATGCAGAAGGTTTTCGTCAACACAAAGGAGCTCTGTACCCGACCGACAATCTGCTTTCCAAATTGCTGACAGATTGATGGATTCTGATTTCAAGTTGCCCCGCCTCAGTCTGTATACTTGTTTCAGACTCCTGCCACATCACCCA
>CAYTUE010000165.1:0-1447 GCA_964441085.1 uncultured Planctomycetaceae bacterium | reverse complement strand
GTCATTCAACGGGCGAGTGAACAATCGGCACTCAATTGCACTGTTAGTTCACGTCCGCAAGCCCCAGCCGCTTGCGAGCATGATCGGCCCATGGGCCTCGTGAATCATATTGCAGGTATTGCTCCCAAATTCCGGCCGCTTCGTCTGAGCGACACATCTCATCTAACAATTGAGCATAGTGGAGCAGGGCGTCGGGATTTGATTGGTGAATAGAAATGGCTGTCTGAAAAGCTTCTTCAGCTTGAGCCTGCTTTTTTGTTTCTGCCAGCAAGCATCCCAGTTGAGTCCACGCTTCGATAAAGTCAGGGGCAAATTCGATCGCACAGTGATAGCGTTCCATTGCTCCTCCAACCGCCCCAGCACGATACAAAGCATCTGCAAGATGGAAGTGGACGTCTGCAGGATCTGGAAATAATTCAGCCTCAACTGGATCGGATGTCGCAAAACCAGCTGTGAAAGGAACAGCCCCGACAGGGGAATTCATTTGATCCAAAGCCAATCGACTGAGACAATTCCGAAACGCGTTGATCGCAGAATCAAATTCAGATTCTTCAGCAAGCCAGCACCCTTCGTGAAACCATTCTGCTGCCGAAAAATCATTCATCGACCGTTCATCACGGCGAATCACGGCAGCTTCAAACGAAAGCGAAACCGGTTGATTGCCGGAATCTGGCGATGCAGGATTTTCCACAGGCGAGTCTTCAGAAGCAGTGGCGTCCACAAGCAAGTGGACTGCCTTGTCTTCACCAGACACGACCGACAAAGTCGGATTTAAGGCACTGTCTTCATCTGCCGTCGGATCATCATCGGTCACCACAGACAAGACGGTGGTTTCTTCAAAGTCCAGCAACCGTTGCCCCGTACGAGGATTGAGGACACCATGAGTATCTCGCAGAACAACTTTTTTATCTTGAATCAGCAGATTTAGTTGAGCCAAACTGCGATCTGTTCCCGCCAAGGTGCAGCTAAGTTGCCCGAGACTTGCTTCCAGAACCTCGGCCCGAATCCCATCCTGAAGCAAACTGGCGAGCCTTTGAGCATTCGATACTTCTCGAAAGTCAAAATAAGGCAGCCGGCAAACTCGACGAACAGGACGAATTAAGCCAATGCGAGACCAACGTCGAATCATTCCCACAGGCAAATCAAGCAAACGGCTTAGCATCGCGGGAGTGTACGATCGTTTAATTTCGTCTCGACGCTCGTTTAACCCAATCAGATGCAGCCAATCAGATTCCGCAACAAGCCGGAGTTCGGCGCCTTCTGCAATCTGAGCTGTCGCAGCAATCATCTTTTGAGACGGTTGACCGTCTTCTTCCAAAGGCCAACCTTCTTCACCAATGATGATCATGGTGACCGATTTCGACATCGACGAAACCGCTCGACCACCGTACGTTTCCACCAACTCGGCGGCATCTCGATGATTCATCGATGCCAAACGGCCCGTAAA
>CAYTUE010000164.1:0-7406 GCA_964441085.1 uncultured Planctomycetaceae bacterium | reverse complement strand
GGGGCTGGCAGTTTCGGGCTCAGAGAGCCTGATTCTAGGTTTGGTTACTTCAGCAGGTAGCGATTGGCAATGGTGATTCCAGACAGCATGGCTCCAACGATTCCTAGGAATCCTTGGTCTGTCCCGCATAAATACAGGTTACCAACGGGCGTTTGTCCGTTCACAAATTTTTCAGGGGCACCGTAAACACACCCGTTAAAGTGGCCCGTGAACCGTTGAATGGTTCGAGGCGTAAAGACGTCGGTATCGACAACATGCTCGCGAAAGTCGGGGATATGTTTTGTCGCACTTTCGATAATGCGATCATTCCATTCCATCTTGCGCTGCTGATATTCATCTTCTTCTAGGTTCATCCAGTAGTCGGGTTCCGCCAGCGCGGTGATGCGAATTCGCCCATCTTCTAGCGGTTTGGCGTAGTCAAAATTATTGGGGCTACAAATAATGCCGCTGCGAAGATCAACAGGGGCTTCTGGACGCTCATAGTGGAATTCTGGAGCATCGTTGTAAAACACAATGGTGTCTGTGTGATTTAAGCTGGCCGGTTGTTCTTCCATGACTGAAATGGATTCGACAAACGAAATGTCTCCGGGAACGGGTTTGGCAGCGGGCAGACTGGCATCCACCATTCTCATCGTTTCTGCTGCTCCCGCGCTGGATAAGACGTTGTCTGCGGTGATCTGTGTGCCATCGTCTAGAATGACGGCTTTCGCTTGGCCCGAATCTTGAATGATTTCGCTGACTCCAGCTCGCAGTTTGAGCTGGCCTCCAAGCGATTTGAAGTGACGTACCAATTTGCGAAGAATTAAACGAATGCCTTCGAAGGGGCGGCCGAAACCTTCATAGAAGATCGCGTTAAACATGATCACGAACTGATTAAAGTCCATGTCTCGAGGAGTCGCACTGCCGTAGAACATCAGCGGGCAAAACAGCATATCAACCAGCATCGGATCGGTGATGTGTTCGCTGACGACTTTTCGAGCAGACGCAGAGGATCGTTCTAGGTTCAAAGCATCGTGTGTGTCGATCACCTTCAGAAGGTTTCGAAACCCATCGATCTGCTGTGGAAATGCGGCTGCAACTTCTTCTAAGAAGACTCGAAAATCATTCGTGAACTTCATTTTGCAGCCGGGGAATGCAATGGTCGATTGCAGTTGAGGCCGCAGATCGAAGTCTTCCCATTTCATTCGCAGTTGGCGTAAGAGCTTACTGAGTGGGCCCTTTTTCGTACCGGGTTCTGCGTAGTTCGTGACTGCGTGTAATCCCACATCGTAGTTGCGTTTGCGAAGCCGGTAGAATGAATTCAGGCCACCAATGGTGGTGTGTCGTTCGAGGATGCAAACACTTTTTTCGTAGTACGCCAGCCGGACTCCAGCGGAAAGGCCAGACATTCCCGCACCAATAATGACGGTGTCAAAATGCATGGCTGAAATCCTGAGGGAAGCGAGAAAAGAGCAGTGGGGTGAACGAAAACCGCCTCGGAGTGAATGCTCCGAGGCGCCGTGAGTCCGTGTGCAAAACATCGTCGCCTTATGAGGCGACTGGCACGTCTTTCAGTTTAGGTTCGAGGTATGAAACCGTCGACGCCATTGTGTTAAGATTGTGGTAGTCCTCTTCCGGAATTTGCACGCGATAGGCTTTTCGAAGTTCCATCACGATGTCCAGAAAGTCCATGCTGTCGAGTTCCATTTGTTCGCGGAACGCGACGGAATCGTCCAGGTCGGACAGATCTTCGTCCGGAGCGATTCGCTCCAGAATGTCCAGAATAACCTGTCGGATATCCTCACCCGTCATCAAATTTCCCCTAAATCAATTGAATGCCTGCCAGATAAAATCTTGCGAATTTGGCAGGTGTGTGTGTAAATCGGCGTCTGAATTTGGTTGATGTGAGTGCTGATCGGCAACCAGTCCAAATCATTTCACGTCTTTTTGACGTATGAAATTGGATTAGCTTTCAAATTTTTTCACGACAACTACTGAGTTAATCCCCAGCATTCCAAACGAATTGTTGAGAATATACCGAACGTCGCCCAATTCTCGTGGCTGGTTGGCCACTAAATTGGCAAAAGCACATCTTGGGTCAGGATTATCAAGGTTGATTGTAGCGTGAGCAACACCGTCGTCAAATGCGGGAAGATTCCCCAGCAATTCAAGCGCGCCGGCTGCTCCCATCGCATGACCAATAAAGCTTTTGGTGTTGTTGATGGCCGCTTTCTTACCTGTAAATGTCTTTTGAAGGGCGGCTCCTTCTTCAATATCACCCTGTTCGGTGGCTGTCGCGTGGCTGCTGACGATGTCGATGTCATCGGCCGATAGGGCCGCTTTTTTCAGGGCAAGCTGAAGACATTCGGCTTGGCGAGTTCGATTCGGGAGTACAAAATCGGAAGCATCTGAATTCATCGCGTAGCCAATGATTTCCCCGTAAATCTTGGCCCCACGAGCTTTGGCATCCTGAAGGCGTTCCAGAGTGCAAATGCCGCCTCCTTCAGCAACCACGATTCCGTTGCGTTCTTGATCGAACGGTCGGCAGGCTTTTGTTGAATCGGCGTGAGTTGCCAATGCGCCTTGGCTGTTGAAGCTCGCAAAAATGCCAAACGTGTGAATGCTTTCTGAGACTCCACCAGCAATTGCCACGTCGCATTCGCCGAGCCGAAGCATTTGAGCTGCTTGGATAAAACCTGCGTTTCCTGCAGCACAGGCAGCTCCAATGGTAAGGTGGGGGCCTGTGATGTTTAGGCTTAAGGTGACTTCACCTGCGGGGTTGTTGGCAACTGTTCTTGGATTGTGATGATGAGACCAAACTTTGGTGTCGTAGTCGAATTGCGAGATTTCGTAGATCTCGTTTTCCGTTTCAACGTTTCCGTGTTCTGTGATCCCCAGATAAACGCCGACTCGCGAACGATCTACGTTTTCCCAGTCGAGGCCGCTATCAACGACCGCTTCATTGGAACAGTACACGGCGATGGAACCCGCCCGAGTTCCTCGACGGACTTCCTTCCGTTTTTGGTACTTAGTTTGTTCGAAGTCGCAGACACCCGCCAGAACGGGACCCATGTAGCGAGTTTCATAGTCGACGACTCCTGACTTTCCGTCAAGAAGGCTCTGTCGAAACTCGCCCAGAGTATTTCCATTCGGAGATGTCAGGCCGATGCCAGTGATTACGATGCGGTCGTCGAGTGCCAAGGTATGGATCTCGGTGTAAAAAGGTTGTTTTCAGCCGGGAAAAGGATCGAGCACATTACCTTGGACTGCTCAGTCAAGCAACCTCTCAACTTTGCTGAATCCTTAGGAATCTCAGGCAATGTTGCTGCGAGTCTCAGATAGGTCTCAAAATTTTCTTCGATTTGATGAACGTTTCTAGGGTGATCGGTGAAACAACTACTGAATTTGCCAGATTGTGAGACCTTTTAAGTCTCGTATAAAAATCTGATTTTTGCTGACTGCCAAATGAGCCCAAGTTTCTTGATCACTGACTTTGAGACGATCGACTTCCTGAAATTCTTTCTGATTAAGATTCAGAAGAAGCAAGATGCCTTTTTCATCCAAGGCCAAGGCCGATTTTCCGTTGACGACCATGCTCCAGTATTTTCCGAACGGTTTTGTTGTCCATGCAGATTGACCGTCGGCCACATTGATGCTGGTAAATCGCTGATTTCGAAGGTGGAGATACAGCTGATCGCCAACTTGCACGGCAGACGACATGTAGCCTTCAGCCTTTGCTTTCCAACGTTGCGTCACTGTAAATGTGTCGTCTGTGCGAGCAATGTCGAATAAAAATGAACCTCCACCGTAGCTGCTGGTGAAAATGCTATCACCAATGATGGTCGGGGTCAGAATATTCATGCCTCGAAAGGCGGGAATGTCTTGAGTCCACAAAACGGTTCCGTTTTCAACTGAAACTCCAGTGAGCGCTTTGCGTGTTTGTACAACCAACTGTCGCACGCCAGCGATGGTGGCCACAACGGGAGAAGAAAACGCTCCTGCCATCATGCCGCCGCTTTCATTCAGCGTGCGAAAAGCGGTTTCCCCTGTGTCGCAGTCAATTTTTAAAAGGCCAGCAGATGTTTGGATAAAGACGTGATTGTCTAACACAAGCGGGCTACAGACGAACCCAAACGATTGATTGGCTGTGCCAAATTCTTTGCGAATGTCTTTCTGCCAAACAATCTTTCCGTCGGTGGAATTCAGGCAGTACAGAACATCTTCCATACTCGCGACAAACAGTTGGTTGTTGTGCCACGCGGGGGTAGATCGAATCCAGCTCCCATTAGATGCTGCAAAGAAAGGGACCGTCATTTTTCCCTTCCACGATGTTTTCCAGACTTCCTGACCCGAGTTTCGGTTGATCGCGATGGCGGATTCGGTGTCGCCTTTCGTTTCTGTTGTGAATACCAGTTCACCGACGACAATGGGGCCGGAATAGCTTTCTCCAAGTGGAATTTCGACCTGTTTCACGAGGCCTCCAGCTGACACCGTCTTGGGCCAAGCTTCGGTTTGAATGGACCCATCGCGATTGGGGCCTCGCCACTGATGCCAAGAATTTGAGTGCCAAGAATCTGAGTCTGCTGCGAACGCCTGAGTGGTGAGCGTGGCAAGCAATACAGTGAAGATTTGAGCTGCTGTCGTCATGTGAGAGTCCAAGGTTTGTGGCTTGCTGAGGCAAAGCTGCGATGCTGATTCTCGTGAGGCAGGGTGTTGGCCGATGAGCAGTTTTAGGTTTTTTGATGAAATCGACAAACCAGAAAATTGAGTTTGTGGCTGCCGTTGTTTTTTGGGTGGCAGCGAGTTTCGATTGCTAGGTGTTCGCGGGGCGGGTTTGCGTTCTGAAATGTCAGAGACGGCTGCAGTTTTCCGAGCTTCAGCTTTCGCATCCGCAGGAGACTGGAAACTGAAAGACAAGTTTGTGTTGTGGTGCTGTGTGAGCCGATTACAATGTTCGACCTTGATTGTTCCCGTTGGTCTGTGTTTTTACTGACCAATCCGACCGGGCGGTCTTCTGTAACATGTTTATACAGAAGACTTTACGGGAAATTAGCCCGATCCGTTTTGATCGCTGAATGACAGAAAGCGACTCGTAGTTCAATGCCAACAATTTCAAAATCAGATCTGAAGAAGCTTCGTAAACGTCGTGCTCGTCTAAAAAAGAAGAAAATGACGTGCCCCTTCACCGCTGGTGGAGTCGTGCCTCGTCCTGTTTATGTCGACTACAAAGACCTGAAAACCCTGAAGAATCTGATCGACCGAGAAGGTCGGATTTTGCCTCGCCGCAGAACGGGTACTTCTGCCCTGTATCAGCGAGCCGTGCGTAAGGCGATTTTGCGAGCTCGATTTATTGGTCTGCTGCAGTACGTGTCAGACGAATAGGTGATTTGCGATCAGAATCGCATCAGAGCCGTTTCGGCTTGTGTACCACGAATCATGAAACCTCGCCTGATCTTGTCGGCGAGGTTTTTTCATAGCGTTTTTTTCGAATGCCCGTGACGACACCTCGTTGATGTGCTCTTTTAGGAGACCGTGAATTGACATCGAAATTCTTCCCTCCTGAAATTCCTTCTTTGTCACCTGAAGCGTCTCAACGACTCCAGTCGTTGCAGGATGCTCTTTCAGATCTGTCTGAACGCTTTATTGGCTATCCGTGTTCTCAGGATTATGACTACCCGGAACTGGCGCCGTTTCTGCGTTTTTCTGTGAATAACGTGGGTGATCCGTTTTCGGATTCGATCTACCGCGAAAACACATTTCAGATGGAATGTGAAGTGGTCGACTTTTTTAGTCGGCATGTTCAAGCGAGTCCCGATAAAACATGGGGCTACATGACGAGTGGTGGAACCGAGGGGAATTTGTACGGCTTGTATCTGGCTCGAGAAGCGTTTCCAGATGGAATCGTGTATTACTCCGAACACACTCACTATTCAGTCGCCAAGCTGGTGAGATTGTTGGGGGTTCGCAACATCATGATTCGTGGTCTTCCGAATGGAGAAATCGATTACGAAGACCTGAAGGCAACGTTGCAGCTTCATCGAGACGTCCCACCGATTATTCTTGCGAATATCGGGACCACAATGCATGGGGCCATTGATGATCTGTTACGGATCAAAGGCTTGTTAAAAGACCTTGCGATCACGCGTTCTTACATTCATTGCGATGCCGCGTTATCTGGCATGCTGCTACCGTGGGTCGATGATCCTCAACCGTTTGGGTTTGACCACGGAGTTGATTCGCTCTCTGTTTCTGGTCACAAGTTTATCGGCAGCCCAATGCCCTGTGGAGTTGTGATTGCTCGACAAGAAAACGTCGACCGTGTGGCTCGGCTCATTGAATACATTGGAGCCAGTGACACAACGATTACAGGCAGTCGAAACGCTTTGACTCCGATTGTGATTTGGATGGCCATTCAGCGTTGGGGAGAGCAGGGTTTTCGAGATCGCATGCGGTATGGCCAGCAGTTGGCTGATTATACCATTGACGCGTTCAAGAAAATTGGAGTGACAGCATGGCGGCATCGGAATTCGCTGACAGTCGTATTTCCTCGCCCCTCTTCTGCTGTGATCGAACGGTGGCAAATTGCTCCAAGTGAAGAGATTGCTCACATCATCACGATGCCGCATGTGACGACGGATATGATTGACAAATTGATCGCAGACATTGCGAAGGAGAACAAGGACAATGAATGAGATCACCATTGTTGCCCCCCCGAATCGTCCTGGAACTTTGGCTGCCATTAGTCAGAAGCTCGGTGAGCATGGGATTAACATCACGGGCTGTCGAGTTGTCGAAGACGGATGGCATGGGGTCATTGTTTTACAGGCGGAGCCTGAAGAAGAAGCAGTTCGAGTTCTCACTGAAGCGGGATACTTTTCGATCGGTGACGACTTACTTTTGCTGAAGATCAAAGATGCTCCTGGTCAATTGGCAGCGGTCACGGCAAAGTTAATGGATGCCAGCATCAATATTCTGTCGATGCGATTTTTGAGTCGGCATGATGGAGATGCGATCGTTGTGCTATCGACGGACGATGACGTGGAAGCTCGCCAGCAGTTGGCAGAACATCTGCTGGAGTCAAAGTTATAGCTGGCTATTGGATGCCATCAGAAGAGGCGAGCGTTGGATGTAGCGAGCGTTGTGTCTGGTTGATGTTGCTGGCTGATTCCCCTCGGTTGTTTGCTTTGGGCAGAGCTGGCTCAACAGAAACGTTGAGATACGCGGTTGGCCATGAATGCAGTCACTTTGCTGCCCTGTTTCCGCTGAGCCGCCTGTTGAAGGGGGAGCACAGTGTGTGAGTGAACAGTGTGTGAGTGAAGGGTGACAGAATCCTCGTGAGCCAGTTTTGTTGCCACAGGATTTCACTATGAATCGAGACCCTTGCATCATATGCTGAACGTTTTCCTTCATGGACGACAACTTGTCGT
>CAYTUE010000163.1:3158-7569 GCA_964441085.1 uncultured Planctomycetaceae bacterium | reverse complement strand
GTAGGCGTTCACAGTACCGCGACCTCAGTTCGTGCCCGGTGACGGCAGTCGTTATGCTGTAAATCAAACCAGCTACCTCTCCCCCCTTTACGGCTCCCAAATGGCAGATGATTCCAAATCGATTCGCTGGGTCGTTACCGCTGCGATGATCTTCGTTGCCTACCTCGCTTGGGGATTCATGGCAGGCTCATACGCAGAGAGTTCACATGTCGGCGGTGTTATCATAGGCCGTCGTGGACTCATCGCCGCCATCACAATGTTGCTCTCCGCCATTTACTCGTTCGTTGCCACCAGTATTTGGGAGCTTCCAAACTTCTTCAGCGTAATTTCATGGCATTTTTCCAATCGCATTTGGCTGCCAATTCTCTTTATTCTGCTTGAAGTTGCGATCGTCTTCGGCGGTGTTGGCCTGCAACGACTCGAAGACAATCTTTCAAAAACTCGTAGTCGACGTAACCGCTGACCGATCCCTAGCATGTCGAGGCCACCGGTCCAAATCGCTGCTGTCGAACAAACACAGTTCACTGCTAAGCGACGAATGTATGCGTGCCTGCAACTGCACGCGTCTTAGCCTGGCTGCTTGCAAGCTTTATGCTTCGCCAAAGACATGCTTAAACGGATCGCCTTCGTGAGCCACTTTAAACGGACGCCCACTCGGGCTAAAAATTTCTTTACTGAGTGGAAGGCCCAAACCGTAGGCGATGGTCGCGTTGAAGTCCGCTGGATAGCAGTGCTCTTCTTCAACAGTCTTGCCGTCTTCATCAGTGCTGCCAATCACTTGGCCTCCACTGACTCCTGCGCCAGCCAAGAAAGAACTAAAGCAACCGGGATGATGATCGCGTCCTGCGTTCGCATTGATTTTGGGAGTCCGGCCAAATTCGGTTGTTAGCACAATCAACGTTTTCTTGATCAGGCCGCTTGCCTTCAGGTCGTCAAGCAATGCTCCGATCGCTTGATCAAGTTCTCCCGCTTTGTTTGGGAAGGTGTTATACAAATCGCTGTGGTTATCCCAGCCACCCTGTTCGACTTCTACAAACCGAACTCCTTTTTCGATCAATCTTCGAGCCAACAAGCAGCCTTGACCCATTCGATGGTTGCCATAGGTGTTGCGAACAGCCTGAGTTTCTTTTTTGATGTCGAATGCTTCAAGGTCGGGGCTCTTGAGAAGACGAACGGCTTCAGAATAATAATCTGAATATGCTTGTACTTCTGTCGTGGGATACTTCTTACGAAATCCACTTTCGAACTGAGAAATCAGTCTGCGGCGGCGTTCGAAATGTTCTTCGGTGAGATACTTGGGCGGCTTGGTGTTTTGCAGCCCCGCTGCCGGATTGGCTACGGGAGCAGGTGCCATTGTCGCAGATAGATATCCAGCTCCAGGATGTCGAGAACCTCCTCCAACAATCACGCTGCCTGGCAGATCACGATTTTTTTTGCCTTCAAAATAGGTCAACCACGACCCCATAAACGGGTGCCGAATCGAACCAATCATTTTCTGACTGGTTCTCATCAGATATCGCCCCTGCTCATGAGCTCCGGTTTCAGTCGTCATCGATCGAATGATGGCTAGCTCATTCATCTTCGACGCCAACACGGGCAGGTGTTCGCCAATCTTGATGCCCGGCACTGAAGTTTGGATGGCGGCCGTTTCACCTCCAGCGTCTCGCCCCGGTTTCGGGTCGAACGAATCAATGTGACTCATTGCCCCATTCATGAACAAGCAAATCACATGCTCGGCTTTACCAGACTGCACCCGTTGAGCAGCGGCAGCAGGAGACGACAACATTGAATCAACAACTGGAAGAATGCTGACTCCGAAAGCCGTCTTCGCAACAGATTCTAAGAAGCTTCGGCGAGACTGTTCAGAAGGATCGAGACTGAAATTCATGAGCGATAACTTTCCACGAATCGAATTTGTCTGAAAGAAGCTGATGCAATGAATGATGCGAGAAAACGAACGGAAGCGATTGCTATTGGATAAACAAAAACTCTTTCGTATTGATCAAAGCCCACGTGACATGGCCAAAGCCTTGTACCCCTGTCGCTTGAATCTCTTTCTCGGCAACTCGACGTTCCTTATTACTCGGAGGCCGCGAAAGGATGCTGTAGAAAATCACATCTGTTCGAGCTTTCAGAGTTTTCGCTTGAACAATGGTGTCAAAAATCAGGCTGCCGCGTTCCAGCATCATGTGAGTAATTTCGCCGTTGAACATCGTCAAAATCTGGCTCACGCTGCCGTCACGACCACTCGTTTGAATCAGTTCCCGATCACTTTGACCGAACTGCCTCAAGAAATGCTCTGGGGGTAACGGCGACGGCAACTCAGAAGCTCGTGCCAGCACCATCCCCTTGTAATAGTTTCGATTACGAGTCAACTTGCGTTCTGCATTGGAACTGTACTTCTCTTGGTATTCTTTAGAAATCTTCTGAACGTCTTTTGCCGACACAGAATTCAAATCCATATCTAAGAGATCACCAATGGACTTGAGCGAAGGACGAGTAAACGATTCAGGATGATAAACGGCGACAGTTAGCAGCGAATCCCAAATCTGCTCGGACGTCATTCGCCGCAACACAGGCCCGGGGAAGTAATAGGGTTTCGATAGATCCACATTTTCAGACGAAGCTTCTCGTTGCCATGCTTGAGTATTAAAGATAATTCTCTGCAGCTCTCGCACATTGAAATTATTGTTGATCAAAGTCTTCGTCAGCAGATCAAGAACTTCTGGATTGTTGCAGTCACTTGTGTCTTGAATGTCATTGACTGGTTCAATCAACCCAACTCCGAAAGCCTTCTTCCACATTCGGTTCGCAATGTTCTTGGCAAATCGAGGGTTCTTGGGGCTTGTCATCCATTTGGCAAGGATATCGCGAGGTCGATCATTCGCAGAAACTTCAATCTTTGTGCCAAAGATCGGCTTCATCTGAACACGCTGATTCGGTTTCGCATTTGCGTACTGATAGTCATGAGGCAATTTCAGAGGACGATTTTTTTGATCCCAAACCTCAAACAAGTTGGCGTTCACTACCCGAGCAAACAGGCCATTGGTTTTCGCTTCAGGATCAATTTTTTTCATCTCTGCACGCACACGTTGCAGCGGGTTGCCGTTTGTGAACCTCTTCTTGTCACGGACATTCGCTCTGGTTCGCACGGGATACCAAAACGCGGCCATTTCGTAGTATTCTTTTTGAGTCCAACGATCGAAGGGGTGATCATGACACTGAGCGCAGCCGATCTGTGTCCCCAAGAAAACTTGGACCATATTATCGACAGCGTCCAATTCCATATTGGAATCACGCATTACAAAACCAACAGCAGGATTGTCCCAAATGCGACCTTCAGCCGTCATCATTTCGTGAACCCATTGATCGTACGGCTTGTTGGTTCGCAGGTTGTCTTTGATGTATTCGTGATACGGTTGAGCAATTTGGTTGTTGTTGATTGGGTTGTCTTTCAACCTCAACAAGTCAGCCCAGTAGTTGTACATGTGGCTGACATGGTCTGTTGAACTCAATAACTGATCGATCAACTTTTCACGCTTCTGCGGTTTTTTATTCGATCGGAACTTTGAAATTTCTTCCAACGTTGGAATACGGCCGCCAATTTCAAGATACGCACGTCGAAGAAACAACGTGTCGGAAAGCTCACGATTGGGTGTTACTTTGTGTTGGCGATAACCGCTTTCAAGCAACCGATCAATCTGCTGGGCCTTCGCCTTGACAGCACCAAGACGTTTCGGACTGACCTGAGTCACCGGTCCCCAGTTTACTCGGCCAGACCCTTTTGGAACTTTACTAGGCGGCGTTTTCTTGCGATTCGATTGGCCTCGCCGCTGAGCCTCAACAGGACTCATCAACAACAAAGCAACTGTGAAAACTCCAACCGTGAGAATTCTAATCGTGGGAGTTCCAATCGTGGCAAGTCGCGTCATAGGTCAGCTCAGTAAAAACTTGGTGACTTCTGATAGATACACCTCACTGAGCAATGCTCAGCACCCAACAATTGTGCAACACAAATCGCTGCGTTTCAACATGGATTCTGAGGTCTTCTGCGTGCAACCATTCAAAAACCAACATTTGACGTTTCATTCGTTGCAGAATTTGTTTTGGGCGGCCCCACCCTACGGCTGATGACTTTTCACATCACGATCTCCCCCATTCGACATTCACCTCTCTGTGACCATCCCTAAAGCTGGCCCAAAATAGAGTTCAGCAAGCAACAATGTTTGCCTAACGCGGTACTCAACATCACCAAAATTAAATCAGGCGCATGAATAAAGAGCTGCAACCAATGGACGCTTGCAGCTCTTCGATGAGTCGTTTTTTACAATCAGATCAGCCAATTCTGCTTAAGCCACAGCCGATAGAGTTCGTGATTGCTGAGCATCGTGGATCCAGTCAGTGACTTCTT
>CAYTUE010000163.1:1288-3058 GCA_964441085.1 uncultured Planctomycetaceae bacterium | reverse complement strand
CCCAGTTTTGAAGCTCCACGAACCATCCGCTCACCTTCACTGGTTTCCGCGAATGGGGGGAGCTCACAGGGAATGCTCAACTGCAACGAGTCAATCGATCTCCCCAATCGCCGCAGGGCGGCTCAGTTGCCCAAAGTAGAGCGACTCTCCGAGTCGCTGATCCAGCATTTTGTAGACGGGACGACTCAGACAGTCATCCTACCTAAACAACTGCGTTGCCCTGCCAATCGCCGTCATCAAATCGCATCTGATTCGAAAAAACAAGACAGGCATTGTGAATTGGGTTTGGATGTTCAGTGGATTGACAACACCTGCCCTTGTTTTCCTCATTGATCAGTCAAGATACTCTGCAACCACACGAAGTGTTCCGTCAATTCTTCGGACTTGAAACAACATAAAGTCTGGATGATCGCTCACGGAAACCTTTAACAGAACATCTCGTGGGACAATCGAGAAGTTTAGCTGCCCACTTTTAGTCGTTGCTGGATCGGAAGGAGCGACGGAAAAGTCGCCGGCTTCGGTTTCAATGATCGTGACATTCAGGCCGCTGACCATCTTTTTGACCAATTCTGGATCTTTTGCACGTGATGTAGCGAATACTGCTTTCAACGCATCCAGAAGTCGTTTGCGATCGACGCGAGCACCTGTACTGCGCACGTCATCGGTCCCGAGCTTGAATTTGGGTTTGAGGAATTCATGACCTGCCATCAGTTGAACATTCGAAGCGTAAGAGTTTGACACTTCGGAAAGATCTTTAGACATCAGGTTCCCGACGTGAGACTTGATGAATTCTTCAGCTTCGTCTTCCGTGATACCATCCTTCAATTGCCCCATAACTCCATCGGTGTACAGAACGATGGACGGGTACTGACTCTGCCGAAGCTCTGCGACTGAAACGCTGGATGGTTTCGACCATTCAATCGCCGAGCGGGAAGGATCAGAGTTCACCAAAAAGCACTGGACTTTGTTGATGGGTTTGGACAAACGCCCGTCGACACGAAGAAAGGTGGTTTTCGTATTGTCTTCCACGTGACTCGATTTGAAAATCGCGGGCATCTGTTTCAGCAACGGCAGATTGTGCTTGCTGTCCCAGGATTCGTCGAGTTTAAATTTTTTGTACAATTTCGATTCCGCCTCGCCCATAAACGGCAAAACCTGAACTCGCCAACTTAATAGCGGTTTGCCGTTGTTATCAACAACGTTGGCTGGGAATTTCTGTAGCACCGAACGGTATGCGATTACGGCAGCATAGATTTGACGCATCTGACTAAGATCAGTTTGACGCATCTGACTAAGATCAGACTGAGAGATGTTACCAAGCTCGCTGTTGGAGGCAGCGTTCGGAAGGTTGAGAATGTTTCTCTCAATAATATCAGACAGTTCCCGTTTGACCGGACCGAGTCCGTACGGTCCAGAGTAATCCATGTCTCCAAATTCAGTCGTGAAGCCAGTGATCCTACTGTCGCGAGTGTCAAGGTCACCGGAGCGACTGGAAAGCTTGCCGCTTGGCCACACAATCCCATTGACTTCATTGATGATTCGTTGCAACTCAATGTCGACCATTTGCTTTTTCGCGGCTCTGCGCTTGAGCAGGTCTTGTTTTAAGCGAGCAACCCGTTTTTCCAGTTCATTCAGATCGGCGTCATTCGCCTCAAGCAGCACATCGTATTGACTGGACAATTCGGCTTTGATGGCAGCCTCAGTCAATGATCGTGAGCTGTCACTCCGCGAATTCTTGAGAACCTGTTTGAGTTCCTCCAATCGCGATGC
>CAYTUE010000163.1:0-1188 GCA_964441085.1 uncultured Planctomycetaceae bacterium | reverse complement strand
GCCAGTTGAGCTTGTGCCGAAATGGGCAGATGAACGAGCATCCATCCGCAAAGGGCGATGCCAAGCACCGTCCGGTTTGGTGTCGTTTTCAAACTTCGATTTCGCATGATTTCCCTTTAGAAAATAGATAAGTTAAGTCTTCAGTTGCTTGGTTCGGTTTTCAACCAATGTCGCTGCTCCAGTGCCTCAAGTAACTCTCGCAGTTCCGCTTTCTCCGCTTCCATTGGGTCAGTGATTTCAACAGAACTCTCGGTATTCAATGACTGTTGTTCCATGGGCTTTAAGCTCTCGTCGATCCTGCTCAACTCGGAACGCCAGACTTCGGATGCCCTGAGTCCTTCAGCCCATTCAGTCGATGTTGCTGGCGGAAAGTTGAACATCGGTTTGGTCATCGATTCCGGCGGCGGGATACTCTCGGTGGTGCCAGGTGCCTTGGCATCAACAATGGCCACTTTGCTGGAGTGGGTGTTGAGATCTTCTTTTTGACTGTGAGTCGTCACTGCCCGCGTCTTGCGACTGGGGAACAACGCTGGCAACACGAAACACAACAGCGCCGCAACTAATCCCGCAAAGACGAAGCCCAGCAGCCTTTTGCTGCTGAAAAAACTGCGGCGTTGTTGAAATTTGGGGCGGTGATGCTGCGTTGGATTTTGCAGATACGCAAGATACTTTGTGAGCCCCTGTTGAACCGCATTCGCTGATTCGAATCGGTCCTTGGGGGCTTTGGAAAGGAGTCGAAAGATCAAGTCGTTGAGTGCTGCTGGGATTCGGCTGTTGAGCGAACGAGCCGAAACAGGATCATCCGTGCCGATTTGTTGCAGTACCGCATAGGGATGGTCGGCCCGAAATGGTTCTCTTCCGGTCGCCATAAAGTACATCACGCTACCGAGGCTAAACAGATCACTCCGGTGATCAACTTCGTGACCACGGGCCTGTTCGGGCGACATATATTGAGGCGTCCCGGCCAACCAGCCCGATTGAGTCAATCCGGTCTCGTCAGCGGCGCGGGCTAACCCGAAATCGGTAATCAACACTCGGCTGACGTCTTTTTCAAGCAGGATATTCGCCGGTTTGATGTCTCGGTGAACGAGCCCCTGCTGATGGGCGGCAGATAATCCCGCCGCGATCTGCTGCCCGATTCGCACCACGTCCTCGACCGGAAGCGGCCCATGTTCGTGGACATGTGTC
>CAYTUE010000162.1:3908-7586 GCA_964441085.1 uncultured Planctomycetaceae bacterium | reverse complement strand
AGATCGAAGAAAGGGCCAGACAAGCGGCGGAGGACGAGCGGCTTAAAAGAATCAAGGGCAATGAAAATCGGACGCAGGGACGAAAAGTCATCAGGGCGGCTGGCGACTCCCACCACCGTCACCCTTAAAAACACGGCGTTTGGCGGAACAGCGCGGCTCATACCCAAGTGATGAGAGATTTGCGTTCGAGCGTCGCTCTGATGTCAAAAGCGTAAGGAAATTCCGACTGAGTCGCTGGATTGCTTGCGTCAGCACAGGATTTTGACGTTTTACCAACAGTTTGGCCTTTGAAGCCGTACCACATGCTTAAAGGCAGGTATGCGCGGGCGATTCTGTGGGAATTGCTAGGCAAAATACTGGCATCGAAACTCTACGAATGAGGTTCTTTCGTGACCGACAAAAGCGACGGCTCTGACCCGGAATTCAGTTCACCTGGATCGAACCCCGAGCAGCAACCAGTGGAATCTGAAACCGCGAAGGCGGAATCTGAAACCGTGAAGCAGGATGCGCAGTTCGCTTTGGATGAACTGCCGGAAGAAGAAGAGCTGACTCCCGAATTGATCGAGGAAGAAGCAATTCGTGGCGACTTTATGTTGAGATGGGCGGCCATTTTCCTGACCGTTCTGTTCGGCTTTGGGTTGATCGCGGATACTCAAGCGTTGGTTCATATTCGATCGGGCGAATATCTTGCCAGCAATGGATTTTTGCCGTACCAGCCGGATGGACTTTCGTACGCGGTTGGCGATGCGACTTTAAGCAACACAGCGTGGCTGTTTGACATTGTGATTGCTCAAGTTTACGGCATCGGTGGAGTCACCGGACTGACCGTCTTCAAGGTATTGATTGCGGGACTGATTGCGTGGCTGCTGTCTCAGGTGTCGATTCGCATGATGCCAACATGGTGGAGTTCCATTTGTTGTGTCTTAGCCGCAGCGGCATTTAGTATCGACCTGTTTCCCATCACCGACATGGTCACCTTGCTTGGCCTCACCATCACCTTGCTGTGGTTGCATAAATCAACGGAAGGAACCATCAGCGGCCTGCATTGGAAGCTTGCGATTCTCATTGCAATTTGGGCAAACCTAGATCCACGAGCCTACTTGGGCACCTTTGCGGTTGTGCTGTTTGCCTTGGGAACAAAGCTTTCTGGTCATCACGACGAACCAGAAAGCTCATCGCCGGAAGGTGTCGCCTTTCAACCTTCAAAGCTGGGATTGGCTGCCGCACTTTCTTTTGCGGCGTTGCTGATCAATCCCTTTCCAATTGCCAGTGTGTTGTCTGCGGTGAACACCTATTCGGTTGAGTACCCCAATCTGGCCGCGATGAAAACCGTAAACCTGAATGCGGCTGCGATTCAAGATGGGCGATCAGAGTACTTTTCGTTATTGAGCGGGCCTGTATGGCACAGCTTTGAATTTTCGTACCTTGCGGGAATTTGTCTGCTGGTGATTGCGCTCATTGTGTTGCTGTTAAACCGAAGCCGTCAAGACTTGCGCTGGGCTCTGCCGTTGCTCGGGTTCTTCTTTTTAACATTGATTGCCGTTCGAGAACTTCCTGCGGCAGCTTTGGTTGCGGCTGTCATTGCTGGCACTTCGGCTCAACGTTGGTATGGGCGAACCTTCCGCCAAGAGTATTCGATTGACACAGCAGAAGTCATGTTTTCTCGCGGTGGTCGAGCCGTCACAGTGTTCGGGATGGCTTTGTTGGGCTTTTGTGTGGTGGCAGATCGCCTGCCGACTCGCACTGCCATTGGAATTGGTTTCGATCCTCAATTAGAAGCCACAATGACATCGCTATCTGCTCAACTGGCCGATGTTCCTGTTGAAGATCATCTGTTCAACACCAAGCTTCAACAGGGAGACTTGTTGATCTGGGATGGCCGAAAAAGCTTTGTTGACAGTCGAGTTCGTCTCTTTGGTCGTCGAGAGGCTCGGTCGTCCGTGATGAGAAACTTTGAGGTGGTGCGTCAAAGCATGCTGCCTCCCCCTCCACCAAAAGAAGGTACGGACCCAGCGGACGTGCCAGTCAATCCATTTTATGATGCTGGCTGGAAACAGATCTACGACGACTTAAACATCAAGCAGGTGATGATTCGGCTGAGCCCACCTGGTATTCCTGCTTACGTGATGACGAGTAAGTTTAATCGCAACCGAAATTGGATTCCGGCCAGTCGAGGTCCATCTGCGGCTTGTTTCCGGTATTCCAGTCTGGGCAACGAACGTCCCGACTTTTCCATTGCTGATTTCGCCTTTCAGCAGGATGAAGAAGCTACTGATGAAACTGTGGCCAACTTAGCTCGATTCGAATACGCTCAGCCCGCCACTTTCTACCAAAAGTACTTGTACTTGGAACGCCCACCGGCTTCTGCTTCATTGCGGGAAGCAGAGCATGTGATGTCTTTAGACGCGGCACCCGACCAACTTGCCGCTCAACTTGTCAGTCAATCCCGAGGCAATCTTTTGAATGCCAACGTTATGGCCAACCTGGGTCATTTGCTTGCTGCTCCGTTGGTTGCCATTCGTCGAACAAACCAAACCTTAGCTGAAGATCCCAACAACCTTCAGGCTTACCGAATTCAAGCCTTGGCTTACCGGCGGCTATCGGACTACGAACAGATGATTGCTCAGGTGAATAACGGTCAAGCATTGCCAACCTTACGATACTATCAGAGCTTGATGGCGACACATCAGTGCCTGACAGTTGACCCCAATCAACCTCAATTGATTCTTGATCTCGCAAATCAGTTTCAAAGAAGAGGTCGATTAGACCTGTCGTTGAATTACATCGACAAGTTTCTGGAAATGAGCAACGAAGAAGAACTGGCGAACAATCCGAAAACTCAAGAGCTTTTTTCCTCACTCGAAGCTCGAAAGAAACAGCTGGCAACAGCACAAGAACAATGTCTTGAGTGGCTTGTCGAAAGAGAGGGTGACGATCTGCCTGAAGAACCTCAGCGTTTGGCCCAATATCACTATGGAGTGGCTTCCACTTTAAACAATCGAGGGTTCGTTCTGAAAGCGTTGGAATACATGCAACAGCACGATGCTTTGTTGCAGCCCTTGCCGCCTGCTCGAGTCTTAAAGGGACAGATTTTATTGGAAGTTGGAGAACTTTCAGAAGCGTTTCTATTACTGAACGGCGTCGCAGAAGTCGCTCAAGATTCAAAATACAGGCAAGAATACGCGGGAATTCCATGGCAGTTTCCTGTTGCTGTGTCTCATCTTGGCAAAGCGGCATATGACAAAGCAGCGGAGGCGTTCGAATCCCAATACACGGCTGTTGGGCTCATCGATGGACCGCCGCCTCAAGTTGTTCAGGCTATGCTGAAAACTCTTCCGCTTGTTCCTGCTGTCGAAACCGCGATACAAACGAAAGTCAGCAGTTGGCCACTCATGCATCTGAATAGCAGCCAATTTCCCATGATCTCTCTTCCCAGCGCAAAGGCTCTGCCGTTGCTACGAATGGCGGTCCTTAACCTTGAAGCAGGCCGCATTGATGAAGCCCAGAAACAGCTGAAGGAACTCACAGAAACAACAGGAGATTCCCCCTATCTCGCTCTGGCTGCGGTCTACTTGCAGCAGCTTGGTGAGGATGCACAAAAGGAACTGATCGACAGTCGACTGAATCCGTTTACTGCATTTGAATTTCCTGAAATCGCGGGCGAAGAAACCGCACCAA
>CAYTUE010000162.1:0-3808 GCA_964441085.1 uncultured Planctomycetaceae bacterium | reverse complement strand
GAACAGAAAGCTACGGAAAGCCAGCAAGACGACACAGGCGATCCACCTTCGCAAGACACAGAACCCGCTGACAACTCCGAAGATGCCGAATAGCAAACGTGGCTTATCACCGCTGGCAGGGCAACCGCGCCGGATTGATGATGCCAGACCTGCTCAATCTGGGCTCTAAAAAACTGCGGCTGAGCCGCAAACCGGCTTTGCTGGCAAAACTTGCCGGTTTCTGTGTGCGTATGACTGTCACTCATCTCGAAAAATCATGACTGTCTGACAGGGTGTACTGGCCCTGAATGAACCGTCCTTCCGATCTCACATGTATTCCCATGTGATTTTGTAAGTGAAGTATCGGTCATGAAACCCGGATCAACAGACGGTGTACTCACAGTTCTGGCCAGCCTGCTGGTGAGCGCGGTGCTGTTTATTGCTCAGCATTTCACGAGTGCCTCACGAGCCAACCAGCAGCCGTTGCCAGAAGACAATCTGGCAAACGCGTCAGCCAGCTCACAAGCAGAGTCTGAGTGGACACAGCAGACAAGTGAACCACAAACGGCCGGCATTCCGAATTCCAGTGGTTTAAGCAATCCGTTCGATCAGCCTTTTGGAAATGCTCAGGCTGGTCCGTCAACATCGTCGGCAAATCGTTCTGGAACTGGTTTCGCAGCGAACGACAGCCGCGACCAAACGAATCGTGAAAATAAGCCAGATACAAGTAAGCCCAGTGCCAACCAACCCACCTTTAAAGTTGTTTCTATTATTGATGGAGACACCGTGGACGTGCTGGTTAATCTGAAACCCGTCCGGCTTCGCCTGAGTGGCATCGACACGCCTGAAAAAGGGCAGCCATTCGGACACACGGCCAAGGATGAACTGGCGAAGGTGATTGGAGGCAAACATGTGCAGTATATTGTGCGAGACACAGATCGATACAATCGATCGATCGCCGATATCTACTACCAAGGTGTGCACATGAACAAATGGCTCGTAAAAAAAGGGCTGGCCTGGCACTACAAAGCCTACAACAAAGATCCCGAGCTGGCACAGGCTGAAAAGGAAGCTTCAGCCGCCGCTCGAGGCCTGTGGGCAGATCCTCGACGGATTGCCCCTTGGGATTGGCGTAAACTGTCGAAGGTGGAACGGGACAAGTACCGCTAAACCTCGAAAATTTCACTGAATAAAAGCACATCGCGGCCAAAGACGGCCGATCCGCCTCGCCTTTGATTGTCGAATCTGCCCAATCAAGCTACGATTCTTATCTCACAGGATTTTCATTGTTGGCCGTGATGCTGGCCCACTGGAAAGCTGACGAAGAAAGATTCCTCGATTCAGGCTGGCAGGATGCCAAACTTTGATCCATCCCTATGTTCCTTTCTCCAAGGGAAACAGACATTCACTGCAGGCAAAATTGCCCTGTTGGGAAGTCGAGGAGCAGGGATGACGGCTTTAAGCGAAGTGCTTGCAGATCGAAACCATTGCTTGGTTGGATTTGATCAAGCGGTCCCCCTTCCTGCTCACACGGCCGCATCGCACACGGCCGCATCACAAACAGCGACTTCGCAAACAGCCGCTTCGCAGCGCACTTTGCTGCCCATCAGAAATGCTGGTCAAACAGCCTTGAACTCGAAGCCGCGACTCACACACCCTTGGGAATGGAACCCCACGCTCGCCGCGGACACACGAGTTTGTATTTGTAGCCCCGCTATTCGTGACGACGACCCTTTCAGACAGCGGTTTATTGAAGCCGGTGTTCCCATCATTCGGTTGCACCAAGCAGTGGATGCCGTCTTCCAAGACAGTCATCAAATTTGTGTGACGGGGACTCATGGGAAAAGCACAACGACAGCGATGTTGGCGTGGATCATGGAAACAGCTGGTCGTGATCCCGGCTATTTTATTGGAGCCAAATTTCAACACAGTGGACGATCTGGTCAGTCTTCAAAACGTCTCTCGGTATTCTGTGAAAACAACCATCGTCATCAACAGACGGCGGTGATTGAAAGCTGCGAATTCAATCGGTCGTTTCACCAGCTTTCGCCATCAACCATTGTGTTGACTGGGCTGGAACGAGATCACTTTGATTGCTTCCGTCATCAGCAAGACGAAGACACCGCATTTTTTGAACTGCTGCAGAAGCTGCCTGAAAATGGCTTCGTGATTTACAATTCCAACTGTCAGCGAAGTGTTGCTTTGGTTCGACAAATCAACCGGCGTTCCATTGCATGTGCCATGCAATCGCAAGATGTTCAACAGTCATACCGTCAGCAAACGCAATACGACCTGTTGCGGAATGCCGATTTCCAAGTGACAGATTTTCAACAGCTTTCGTCGGGAATTCAATTTCGAATTCACTTTCAGGCCGAATCACAATGGGCCAATCTTCCTGTGTTCGGGCAGCACAACGCGAGCAACGCGGCAAACGCAATAGCAACCGCTGTTTGTCACGGTGTGTCCCTTTTTGATTCTGTGCAGGCTTTAGCAAGTTTTCCGGGGATTGAACGGCGTTTTCAGCATCGAGGTTCTGTTGCTGGAATGGAGCTGATCGATGACTATGCTCATCACCCCACCGCGATTCGCACGACGTTGCAGGCGGCTCGAAAAAAGTACCCCAAACGACAGATTCGTGTGTGTTTTGAGCCACATCAGTTGATCCGATTAGAACAACTTCAAGCCGAGTTCGTTGACGCTTTGTCTTTAGCCGATACTGTTTACGTGCTTCCCGTTTTGGCTGCTCGAGAGTCAGCAAGCATGGCAAAGTGCCACCAGGGCAGCCATAAACTGATAATTCGCCTCAGAAGTTGCGGAACTTCGGCATTCTTTTCGCCCGATCTTGACCATGTGGTTCAGACTGTAGACTATTCTGCCAATCCGAACGCCGTCCTTTTGACTATGGGTGCAGGCAGCACTCACTTGATCCATGACAAACTCATTGACCGACTTCGACGCGATTCTGTCGCGTGACCAATCTCTGGCATCTCTGACTTGGCTTAAGCTAGGCGGAGCAGCAACGTCGCTTTACCAGCCAGAAACTCGTGAACAACTGATCTCACTGATCCAATGTTGCATCGCAAATCAGACTGCGGTACGCATTCTCGGAGCAGGATCCAATCTCTTGGTATCCGACAAAGGCGTCGATGCCGCCGTGATTCGAGTGGTTCAACCTCTGCTGGGTTCGGTATCTGTGGAAGGCACGACCGTGAAGGCCGAAGGCGGAGCACTGCTGTCGCATGTGGTTTCTGAATCGGTGCGAAGCAACTTGGCTGGCTTAGACAGTCTTGTTGGAATTCCGGGGACGATTGGAGCTGCCGTTGCAGGAAACGCCGGAGGGCGTCATGGCGATATCGGAGAATTCGTGACCGAAGTCGAAGTCTTGACTCATACCGGCGAACTGGTGACTCGCAGCGGCGACGAATTAACCTTTAGTTATCGAAACAGCAGCATCAACGACTTGTTGGTTCTATCAGCGACGCTCAGCCTGAAAGAAGATGACCCAGAACAACTGGCAGCTCGCATGAAGAAGACTTGGATCATGAAACGATCCACGCAACCTTTGGCAGACCAGTCTGCAGGTTGCATCTTCCGTAATCCTCGAGGCCTCAGTGCGGGAGCACTGATTGAACAATGTGGACTCAAAGATATGGCCGTCGGAAAAGCTCGCATCAGCGATCGACATGCCAATTTTGTTGTCACAGAAGAAGGCGGCAGCAGTGAAGACGTGATGACATTAGTCAGTCGCATTCAGAAAGCTGTGCAAGAAAAATTTGGAGTCGAATTGGAACTCGAAATTCACTGCTGGTAGTCGGTTGTGCCCGGCTGA
>CAYTUE010000161.1:5867-7664 GCA_964441085.1 uncultured Planctomycetaceae bacterium | reverse complement strand
TTATATGTTTTCGAAGTCCGCTAAACAGAAAGCCTCGAAAGAAGGCTTCTTCGCAAATTGCTGGCAGAAGTCCCATCACAATAATCAGCAATGGTAAAGACAGTTCTTTCCATCCCTGCAGAAGTGTTTGAGCCTGCTGCATCTTGTCTGGATCGATTCCAATGATGCCTTGTTCCTGCAGCCAAGCAATCAATTCAAAGACAAATGGCCAAGTACTGCACCCAATCAAAATGCTGGCGATTCCCATTACGACAGAAAAGGGAAGAATTCGAAACGCGGCTCTTAAATCCAAACGGTTCCACGCAGCAATCAGTAATGGAAAGATCAAGAATAAGCCGACGGTTAAACATCCAGATGTGATCATTCGCATTGTCATCGAAACATTGGGGTCCCGACCGAGTAAGCCCGATGCCACAAAATGACCGGGGACCAGCAACGCCAATGTTGTGAGTGCAGTGGTGATTGATGGTTGCTGGCGTTTCATTTTTGGACGCTGCAACAAGTCGCTCCAGCTACTACTGCTGCCAGTGGTCACGGCGTCCGTTCCAAACAATCGTGCGGCAATCGATAGGCAGGCCATGCTGTAAAATAATGTCACTGAAATCGCGATCAGACTGGGCAAAGCGGCCGCTGATCCTTCAAAAACACCTTTTGCCATTAACAGCATGTTTACCATCGGAACAACGGCTGTCAGCAAAGTCAGTTCCCAGCCGGGAAGCAGAATCACAAGCCCCGGCGAAATTGACAGCAGCAGTAATGGAATCAAATAGGCTTGAGCTTCTTTGAAACTGCGAGCCGAACTGGTAAGCACCAACAGCATCGATGAATAAAAAATCGCGAAAGTGATAAGCACCACCAGCAGTTGCGAAATCAATTGAATGGTAATGCCAGTTTCACCAAACAAGGTTTGTTCCAACTGCAGCACATAAACGGTGATGCTCATGGCAATCAGGTTCATCAATCCTGTCGCAAATGTGACAAACACCACGGCGATGAACTTGGCCAAAATCAATCGAAACGCGGGCACAGGCAATGCCATTAACGTTTCTAAGGTATCTCGTTCTCGCTCACCCGCTGTTAAGTCAATGGCAGGGTAGACTCCACCAGTCACTGTCATGAGCAGCAGTACCAACGGCAGAAAGCCCAACAGAACGCTGGTACTGCCTTCCATGTCGACTTTGATTCGTTCTTGCTTCAAAGGCAGTTCAAAATCAGGATCTCGTTGTTGAGCCCACGCTCGAGTGGCCTGCAGGTTCACACTTTGCAGTTGCTGCTCCAGAAAATTGGCCGCTCGGCGACTTACCGCATTGCCTGATGCTTCCACGATTGTCACAGAGCGTCGGGCGAAATCTGAAGGGTCTTGCCCCAGCGCGAGCGACACGATAATTCCCACATCTGCTTGCTGATCGGCCACCGCTTGCCGCACGGCTTCAGGAGATTCAATTTCTGTTTGAACGAACCGCACTGCCGTTGCTTGAGCGGCTGCCTCTGGTTCAACTTGACCAGAGGGGTCCTGCGAAGCTTGCTGTTGTGTCACACTTTCGAACGTGTTGTCATCCACTTTGGAAAGACTGAGCGCAGACATTAACCACGCTGTTTCGTCTTCTGTTTGAACGACGAATTGGTAACTCGGACTTTCAACGGCCGTTTGTTTCAAGGCAACAAAGCGAAAGCCCATGCCTAACAGCGGATAGACCAAGATGGGCATCGCCAACAGCGTGGTGATTGTTCGACGATCTCGTAACGTTTCTTTCAGCTCTTTGACGATGAACGCCAGTTGCTGAAACCACGTGATTG
>CAYTUE010000161.1:1760-5767 GCA_964441085.1 uncultured Planctomycetaceae bacterium | reverse complement strand
TTCATGCAACCGCATCTCCCTGCAAAAGTTCGAGGAAGATTTCAACAAGAGCTGGTTGTCCGGTTTGTTGTTGCAGATCCTGCAAGCTGCCTTCGTACTTCAACTGGCCATGATAAAGTAAACCAAAACGATCGCACACTCGTTCCGCATCATCTAAGCGATGAGTACAAACAATGATTGCTTTTTGTTGATCTCGCAAATGTTGGATATATTCAAACACAACCTTGGTGGCGACAATGTCCAATCCACGAGTTGGTTCGTCTAAAAGTACGACGGGCGGGTCATGGATTAAGGCGCGAGCCAAAGTGACTCGCTGTTTTTGCCCCGTACTTAAAGTGGCACACCGTTGATCGACGAATTCATGAAGCTGCATCACATCGATCAGTTCCTGAATTCGCTGCTGTGCAACGTCGGTCGTTAGCCCGTAACCGACAGCAAAGTATTGCAGAATTTCTCGAGGAGTTAACCACTGATACAACCCGGAACTTGCTGACACCAAACCAATTTTTTGACGAATCAGCATCGGATTGTTGGCTGCACTGCAGCCATCAATGATGGCCGTTCCCTGAGTGGGCGTCATGAGTCCCAAGATCATGCGCAGAGTGGTCGTTTTGCCAGCTCCATTCGGCCCCAGTAGGCCATAAACTTCTCCGGGAACCACGGCAATGCTGAGATCATCGACAGCAATTTTATCACCGAAGTGTTTTGTCAGGTTCTGAAGCTGGATCAACGTGGGCCCCGGTCCGTAAAAGTACAACCGTTTTTAAGTCAAATACAGCATTTTCAATGCTGCTGACGTAAGTTGTACGCACAGTCCGCCGGTGCCGCTAAATCGATTTGTAGTGAAAGATGCTCAAAACAGCCTACGTTTGGACGTTTTGTTCAGTCATCATGGTGCGACAGTCCTGCATTGCCTCGATCCACCGCCCTTTGTGGGCCTTTTCGATGATCTCTTGCAGGTCTTCGGCTTCGTTCTCAGGAAGTTCCTTTTTTTTCACCGCCGCCTGAATGGCGGTTTCTGTGGTTGTCAGGCGAGCTTCATCTTTGCGATTGCAAACGGAATACAGTGCCTTCGCAAATTCATAAGACTTGGCACTGACTTCACCGTACTGCTGACAACCTGCCAACAAGCAGGTGGAAAGCAGAATGCTGAATACCAAAGTGATGTGTGAGAGAGACGGTTGATTTCGCATATTAAAACTCTCCGAGCACTTCGCCTTCGTTCTGGCTGGACAGTGCTGAAAACAAAAGCAAGTCGATGTTCTCTGAGAGAAAACGGACTGATCCATCTGCAAGACACACTTGCCCACCACCGACATGCTCAGACACCATCTGCCCAACATGTAACGTCGGAAAATTCACCGGGTGGATGATTGGAAAACCGGTGATGTCTAACTCGCCTCCCGAAGGTCCCGAGTGAACCAAGGTTAACGTTGCTGCAGCATCTGGCCCGTTTTCTGGGCTGGTGATGTTAGGACGCGTGAAGGCTCCCGGAACGACTCCCACCCAAGTTTTGTCACTTAATGACGATGTGTGTTCTCCCAAGAAGATTGTATTCGTTGTCCCATCTGTTATGTCTCGAAACCTCGTTTTGGAATTTCGATAAAATGGTCCGTCAGCAACAACAGAAACGTCTCCATTCACAGTGACGGTTTCGGTTACTCCCGTACGAATATCTGTAAAGACGGTGGTTGTTGATTGAGCTCCACATTCTCCCCAGCAGGATTCTTGGCCGTGATTTGCGACATAGTGGCTGCGACCCAAGCTCACTGTAGCGCCGCCTATTTGCAATGCATTCCCCGTTTCATCTTGCACTTCAAAGGCTTCTTCCGACCCAGATGATGAAGGGCACAAAAACATAGGCAGCTTTGTGCTGATGGCGGCAGCGTTTTGAGAATCCCAGAGCATCGATTCCGATGGCATTTGAGCGGCAAGGTTGACCTGATCCAGAAACGGCAACAAGGCTGTTCCCCAACCCCAGCCAGGACCAGCATCCCATGTTTGAGGGTCAATTTCGGCGAAATCTGGCCCCATCCCATCGCGAGTTGGCCAAGAATAATAACCCGCTGGAAAAACAGAATGCACGTCATGGTAGTTGTGCAAAGCCAACCCCAACTGTTTCAAGTTGTTCTTGCACTGAGTTCTGCGAGCAGCCTCGCGAGCTTGTTGTACGGCGGGTAGCAACAAAGACACAAGGATCGCGATGATGGCAATCACAACCAGCAATTCGATCAAAGTAAACCCCTTGTGGCGGTTTGGCCGATTGGGTCCTTTGATTTGTTTCAGGCCGTTTATGGCTATTCGCTGTTGGTTCAGGGTATTGATTTCGATCTCCCAAAATAAAACTTTGATCAATCAAAATATCCTGTTTGGGTAGCAAAACAAAGGCCACTTCGGCAAGAAAAACACGATTCTCCTTAACAATTCGTGATTTCCGCCATCCGCTCATCACCTCAAAACACATGCTCAGCTGATGTGGCAACTGCCTTCATCTGGACTTCCAATCCCTACAGGGTGCCCCAGCCTAGAGAGAATCATGAAAGCTGGTTGAGCTAAGACACTCTTTTTCACAACAAACGCTTGTTGTGACCTAGGGTTTCTGGGTCAACATTTCCTTTCTTCGCAACGACTTTCAAAACAGAGTATTTCCCCGTGCAACTGGACGACAAAGAAAATGTCACAGGAGACTCAATTTCCCTAGGTGACACGTGCGCCAACGCGTTTGACTTCACGTCGATGGAAAGTGTGGCTCCGGGCAAGGGCTGCCTGTTGCAGATTTACCCTGCGAGTTCAAATTCGCAGCTCATGCGTTTGTCCGAAAGTCGCACATTGATCGGTCGTGATCCAACCTGCGACATCACAATCTATGACAACGCGATGTCTCGAGTTCATTCGGCGGTTGACTTGTTAGAGCAAGGATACTGCTTGTCTGACTTGGGCAGCACCAATGGCACCTATGTCGACGACGAACTTTTGCGTGGCCGCATTCCATTGGAAGGTGGCGAACTGATTCGCATGGGTGGCAGCATTCTGAAGTTCATGTCTGCCATGGATGAAGAAGCCAACTACCATGCGGTTGTTCATGAATTGATGATTCGAGATTCATTGACCAATGCTTTCAATCGCAGTTATCTGATCCCTATCGTAGAACAAGAACTAGATCTTTGTCGTAAACAAGGCAATCACTTTTCGCTCATCATCCTTGACATCGACTTCTTTAAAAAGATCAATGACTGTCATGGGCACTTGGTGGGTGATGAAGTGCTGCGAGTATTCTGCGAACGGATTCGGCAAGACATTCGTCCACAAGACATGCTGGCTCGTTTTGGTGGCGAAGAATTTGTACTCGCCTGTCCTCGCACCGGTCTTGCCGAAGCGGCTCGCATCGCAGAACATGTTCGACTGGTGATTGCATCTCAGCCGTTTCATACTCAAGGTGGCCCGATTTCAGTGACCTGTAGTCTGGGAGTATCTTGCAGCAACGGCGAAGATTTTCGAACTTGCGACGACCTCGTTTCCGCAGCAGACGGACAGCTTTACGTCGCCAAAAAGGCAGGCCGAAATCGAGTTCAAATGTTCGATCCGAATCAGACTCGTGTGACTCGAAAATAACAATCGTGGTTTCACGTCCACTTGATTGGCGACAAGAGATTTCGTCTGCAAGGTCGAATCACACCGCCTTTACATGTGCATCTCTCGCCACTTGCTACCTACCAACAGTTCGGCGCAGAAAGCTGTTCGGCGAGGAAAACTGGCTGGCTCAAAAACAGTGGTGAGAATAGAAACCACTGGGTCACTGTCGCCACTGGGCCACTGTTGCCAAAGTGAGCCACAAAAAATCTGCTGCTGTTGCGTGTTCGCAACAGCAGCAGAGGGCGGAATTGCTGAGTGATGACGCATCCGATTGTTTCCCCGAAGATTCATGCCGTTACCAGCACTGCTCATGGGCGTTCCACCAGATTGATCACCTACTTCAACAACCGTGCTCTCTTCAACAACCGTGCTCT
>CAYTUE010000161.1:0-1660 GCA_964441085.1 uncultured Planctomycetaceae bacterium | reverse complement strand
CTTCAACAACCGTGCTCTCTTCAACAACCGTGCTCTGAGCAACTGATATTCCAGAAAGTATCATTTTTCCGATTTTCTTTGACGAGGCGTCGATTCAACCCTCGTGCCAAGGGGGGGTTAAACGCACGGTTTTATGAAGCAACAGGCTTGTTTCACCAGCGAAAGGCAATTGAAACGTCGCCTGCCGATCGACGGAGTTGGCTGATTGCTTTCGAATTGAGCGTGTTTGATTGTGAAACAGCTGGGTGTGAGAAAATGCCCCATGTTTCCGAAGCTCAATGGGTCGCTTACCCACGATGTCCACGAATTGGGGTTAGCGATCACCTTCATTTTTGCTATTCAGACAAATGAACGGTTTCGTCTTTCACCAAATGACTCATTCGATCTTAGAAAGGTCCAGAATGCCAATTCTCGCTGACAACTCGCTTTCAATTGGACGTACTCCGTTGGTTCGTATTAACCGTCTCACGGAAGGCCTGAAAGCAACAGTGCTGGCAAAGATTGAGGGAAGAAACCCTGCTTACAGTGTGAAGTGCCGCATTGGCGCATCAATGATCTGGGATGCCGAAGAGCGAGGAGTTCTTAAACCGGGCATGGAAGTTGTTGAACCCACAAGCGGCAACACGGGCATCGCACTCGCCTTCGTGTGTGCAGCCAGAGGCTACAAGCTGACTTTGACAATGCCCGACACGATGTCGTTGGAACGTCGCCAAATGTTAAAAGCGTTCGGAGCCAATCTTGTTTTGACTCCTGGAGCAGAAGGAATGAAGGGAGCAATCAACAAAGCGACCGAACTGTCTGCAGACGACCGTTTCTTCATGCCTCAACAGTTTTCAAACCCAGCGAATCCTGCAATCCATGAAAAAACAACGGGCCCTGAAATCTTTGAAGACACCGAAGGCAAAATTGATATCTTCGTTGCGGGAGTCGGCACGGGCGGCACGATCACTGGAGTCAGTCGCTATCTGAAAAACGAAAAAGGTCTCCCCATTCAATCGGTCGCCGTTGAACCGGTCACCAGCCCAGTGCTGTCAGGGGGAGCTCCAGGCAAGCATCCGATTCAGGGTATCGGAGCCGGCTTCATTCCTGAAAACTGCGACACCAACCTGATTGATGAAGTCATCCAAGTAACGGGTGAGGAAGCAATAGAAATGGCTCCTCGAGTTGCTCGAGAAGAAGGCATCATCTGCGGAATCAGCTGCGGGGCCGCCATGGCTGCTGCGTTGAAACTTGCAGCTCGTGATGAAAACGAAGGCAAGACCATTGTCGTGATCTTGCCAGACTCGGGTGAACGCTACTTGTCGACTCCCATGTTCGAATACACTCGAGCCAACTAACAGCATCAGCCTGTTCGTCAATCCACCGCTTAAAAAAGGCCCGCTCTGGTATCCGTCTCATAGCGGGCCTTTTGATGCGCGATCCTGTCTGTCATTCATATGGAATCAGCGACCGCTCAGCGTCTGAAAGAAGCGACTCAAGATTCCATGATAACGAAGACTGAGGCTTACTGGTTTCCATTCTCCTGACTGTGTCTGTTTTGAAATATCATATCGACTGCAAGTTGCCATGAGCGAACACAAGAAGACTGACTCACTGAACTCATTTCTTACTGTTCAACAAAAACAGACTCAACATCAATCAAACAGAGTAGGGTACCACG
>CAYTUE010000160.1:2701-7730 GCA_964441085.1 uncultured Planctomycetaceae bacterium | reverse complement strand
AGGCCATTCAACACGTGCGCCGTCGACGCCAGTTTGGCCAGTCGATTGGTCGTTTTCAGTCGATTTCCAATCGCATTGCTGACATGAAAGTTAGGTTGGAAACATCACGACTTCTGTTGTACCGAACAGCGTGGCTTAAAAGCCAAGGACGTTCGGCTGTATCGGAAGCAGCGATGCTAAAGCTGTACTTGAGCGAATCATTTGTCGAATCCAGCATGGACGCCATGCGGATTCATGGCGGGCGTGGGTACATGACGGAATACGGCGTGGAACGTGACCTCCGTGATGCAATGGGAGGCGTTTTTTACGCCGGTACTTCGGACATTCAACGCAATGTCATCGCTGGTATGATGGGGGTTGGGTAGATGAATGGGCTTCTTTATGACAACCTAACCGTGGCAGCGAAACAGCGGCCAGATGCCGAAGCTTTTCGCTGCGGACGTCAGACAATCACATTTTCGGAACTGGATGCTGCCAGTTCGCGTTTCGCGGCTGTTCTCATCGAACAAGGCATTCAGCAAGGTGAGTTAATTGGCTTACGATCTTCTGCATCAATCGACGCAGCCATTGCAGTCTACGGGATTCTGAAAGCAGGAGCCGTCTATGTTCCCATTGATCCATTCTTATCAGATGAGCGAATTGCGACGATCCTGAACGAGTACAAGATTCGTTGTTTGGTTGCCCCAGATGCAAAACTGGCAACGCTTTTGATTTTAGAAAATCGTGTTCCCGCATTGAGCACCATCATTGGTTCTCTGGCTTCTTCACAACTGAGTCTTCAGTGTATTCCATGGGCGGCGATCGCAGATCAACAACCGTGTGAATCCATACGAGTCAATTCGGACTCTCCTGCCTATGTGATTTCAACGTCTGGATCGACGGGTGAGCCCAAAGGAATTGTGCATACTCATGACAGCGGTCAAAGCTATGCGGAATTAACGGTTGAAACCTACAACCTGAGTGAACACGATCGTATTGCGAGTCTTTCGCCGCTTCATTTTGACATGGCCACCTTTGGCTTCTTTGCCGGTGTTCTGGCGCAAGCCACAGTGGTTCTTGTGCCGCCAGCATACACTCGATTACCGGCGAGCCTCTCGTCACTCATCGAAGCAGAGCGCATTACCGTTTGGTATTCCGTACCCTTTGCTTTGATACAGGTTCTGGAACGAGGAGTGCTTGATCAGCGTGACTGTTCCACTTTGCGTTGGGTTGTTTTTGCCGGAGAAGTATTCCCCCAACAACTTCTTCTTCAACTTCGTCGGCAGTGGCCGCACGTTGCTTTTAGCAATGCTTACGGGCCAGCAGAAACAAACGTCTGCACTGTTTTCAACATGCCGCCTCGAAATACGGATCACAGTACTGAAGTAGAAGAACAAACGACATGTCCAATTGGACAGGCATGGGGCAACATGCAGACTTTAATTCTTGACGACATGGGCGAAGTTGCTCATTTCGGGGGCAGCGGTGAGTTGCTGGTGAGCGGCCCGACGATGATGCAGAAATACTTCTGCGGAACAGATTCAGACCCCGATGTCTTCTTTTTTCAAGGTTCCACGCGTTTTTATAAAACGGGCGATTTCGTTCAGCAGATGGCCTCAGGCGACCTGATTTATCTTGGACGGAAAGATCGTCAAGTAAAAGTGCGAGGACATCGTATTGAACTGGAAGCCATTGAATCAGAACTCGGTGCTCATCGGGCGATTGAAGAATGTGCCGTTGTTTGCCTTGCAGCCTCCGAAGCAAATGAACTGTATGCCATTGTTACTATTTCCATCACCCACGACGTGTCGCCGCAAGAAATTCTCAACTGGTTGAAAAATCGACTTCCCGACTACGCCATCCCAACACGACTACATATTGCTAGTCAGATGCAACGGACCAGTTCGGGGAAACTCGACCGCCGCGCGATTGAACGGGAACTGCTGAGTGAATTCCATCTTAACCAGCCTCAGCGATCTTCAGAATGGCTTACACAAGAAACCCTGCTGGAGCTCAGTCCAGATGTTAGATGAAAATTCGGAAATGATCCCAGAAGAAATTGCCATACAAGTAAGAACATTCGTACATGAAGAACTGTGCAACGAAACTGGTGTGCCCGATTTTTCACTTGATGACGACATTCTAACGTCAGGGCGAGTTGATTCGTTAGGGGTCATGCGTCTTATTGAATTCCTTGAACAACAGTTTGCCATCTGTATTCCAATGGAAGATGTCACTGTGGAAAACTTCGTCAGCTGCGAAGCCATTGCAGCCTGTGTGCACAGTCGGATCTAGAACGGAATGAATCACGGTCAGACAACAGCCCTCCTTCAAGACACCTCATCTCTTGGCACACCTGTGACAACAATCATCGAAGAATATTCAAACCTGACTCGAAGTCAGTTGCTCATCTGGATGGGACAACAGCGAGATCATTCAGTACCGTTGTACAACATGGCATTGTCATTTGAACTATCGTTCGAAGTCGACTTTACCATGTTTCAGCAAGCCGTTGACGAATGTATTGCAGCTTCAGATGCTCTACGAACCGTTTTCACTGATTCGGCTGATGGGCCAAAAACAAAGGTTTTGCAGCACGTTCCAAGAACAACCGAATTTCTAGACCTTTCAGAATTTGGACACTCAAAGCACTTTTCAGAATGGGCGATCAACCGGTGCCGCAGATCATTTCATTTGGATGAGTGTCTCTACGATTCCGTACTGGTACGGTTTGGCCCTCGTCAGTTTTTTTGGTTCCTAAACAAACACCATCTCGTGACCGACGCTTGGTCGATGGCGACTTTTTATCGTCAGGTCAGCGATCGATATGTCGCTGCAAAGGCACAAACAAAGACACATGTGAAAGAGTCTGATCTCTCACCGTATGCCAACTACAGACGATACGAATTCAGCCAAAGGAACATTGCCGACGATCATTGGCTGCAAAGAGCCACTGGAACACAGATTGCCAAAGGACTTTATGGACGTCCTCGTCAGGCGGGTTCCAGTCGAACGAAGCGAATCACACGCAGGATGAGCGGTGATGTTGCTGAGCAACTTCGTACCGTCGCGAAGGCCTCACCATTTCGAGCATTCACTGAACATCTTTCGCGATTCAATCTCTTTGTGACTCTGCTGATGGCGTGGCAGCATCGTGTTTCGGGTGAATCGCAAGTCACCTTGGGCACACCCGCGCATAATCGTCCCACAGCGAACGACAAGGCCACGGTCGGATTGATGATGGAGCTGTTGCCGCTACAGATTGTCGTCGATCCCGATGAAACTTTTGCGTCACTTTCGAAAAAAGTCCATCAGGAAACAGGACAATTTCTACGTCACGCTCGTGCGGGCTGTACCAACGCAAACTTGGTTCAAGGCTTCAACGTTGTTTTAAACTACCTGACCGTGTCGTTCGGCGATTTCGCAGGACACAAGACCCATGTGGAGTGGCATCATCCAGGTTACGGCGATCGTGCTCATCATCTTCGACTTCAGATTCACGATTTCGACGGAACGGGTGACTTCCAGTTACACTTCGATATCAACAGTGATTTGTACGACGACGATCAGCAAGAAATTGCTGCCGATCACTTTCTCACAATGCTGGACACCCTCTTGGCCGATCACAATCAGCCGATCCAAGCGATTCGACTGCAGTCTGCGACCGCCGAAACAAAGGTTTCCGATGCACAGACCGGTGCATTGCAAACAGATTTCAGTGTTCTCCAAAGATTTGAAACACAAGTCCGACAGAATCCTCAGAACATTGCGATTGCTGACCAGGCCGACCAATGGACGTTCAAAGACGTGAACGCGTTAGCAGACCGATTGGCTAACTCTTTGCGTTCTTCTGGTGTCGAACCCGGCGATCGCGTGGTTTTGTTGTTACCTCGATCGACTGCAGCAATCGCCGTGATGTTGGCTGTGTGGAAATGCGAAGCCGCGTTTACTCCAATCGACATTAGCAACCCAACAAATCGTATCGACTTTATCATCGACGACCTTGCTCCTGCAGCTGTTGTCGCAACACCCGCTACAGCAAAGTTAACATCTTCTTCTGACATTCTGTTTGTTGTTGAAGAAGACGGCTTGGATGGGATCAGTCAAGAGACCGCCAACATCACCCCGAAGGGATTGGCGCAAGAAAACCAAACGGCAGGCACAGACACGGCCTACATTCTGTACACGTCGGGATCAACGGGAACACCAAAGGGAGTTGTGGTCAACCAAGCTGCCATCGCAAATTATGTCGACTGGGCCTGCCGCACGTACCAATCAAAACAGGATCTTGTTTTCCCTTTATTTACGAGTCTTTCCTTTGATCTCACGCTGACTTCCATTCTGGTTCCACTCGCTTCTGGTGGCACCATCGTTGTCTATCCCGAATCGTCATCTCCTGCAGACATCACTTTGCTAGATGTTGTTCACGATAATCGAGTGAACATCATTAAGTTGACACCATCACATCTTAGCCTTTTGCAAAATGTGCAGCTGAGTGATTCGCGAGTCGAACAGTTGATTGTTGGTGGAGAAGACCTGAAGGTTGATCTCGCGAAAAACATCACTCTGCAGTTTGGGAGTGCGATCGCTATTCACAACGAATACGGACCGACAGAAGCAACCATTGGCTGCGTGCTTCACACGTTCGACCCAACCACTGATACAAATGTCTCTGTTCCCATTGGTCACGCAATCGACGGGATAGAAACTTGGGTACTAAACGACCACTTCGCAGAAGTTCCCGATGGGATGATCGGAGAACTTTATCTTTCTGGGATCGGTCTTGCAGACAAATATTGGGCACGCCCCGAATTGTCATCGGAACATTTTTTGCCAAATCCATTTCGAGCTGGCACAACGATGTATCGCACGGGAGATCTTGTCCGTTGTTCTGCTGATGGAACGCTGACCTATATGGGGCGTACCGATGGACAAATCAAGGTTCGTGGCGTACGAATCGAAACTGGTGAAATTGAAGCGACCTTGCAAAGCCACCCGCAGATTAGCGAGTCTTTTGTCGGTATGCACTCGCTTGCCCAAGCCACTGCTG
>CAYTUE010000160.1:0-2601 GCA_964441085.1 uncultured Planctomycetaceae bacterium | reverse complement strand
ACTGCTGAGCGAGAACTTCAGCATTGCGTGAAATGTGGGCTGCCATCGAACTACCCAGATGTCACCTTTGACGATGACGGACAGTGTGACCATTGCATCGCATTCGACCGCTGGAAGCATCAGGCTGAACCGTATTTTCAAACAATGAAAGACCTTCGTGATGTCTTTCAAGCTTCCGGACCAAAGTCCGCAGAATACGACTGCATGTGCCTGCTAAGCGGTGGCAAAGACAGCACCTTTGCCCTGTGTCAGCTTGTTGATATGGGACTGAAGGTCTTGGCGTTCACGCTAGACAATGGTTACCTGTCTGCTGATGCAAAGCACAATATCGACCGAGTTGTAGAAGCTTTGGAAGTTGACCACATGTATGGATCGACTCCTGCGATGAACACGATTTTTGTCGACAGTCTCAAACGACATGGCAATGTGTGTCAGGGGTGCTTTAAGACCGTTTATACACTCAGCATGCAGGAGGCTAAGCGTCGAGGCATTCGGTACATCATCACGGGGCTTTCAAGAGGGCAGTTGTTTGAAACTCGGTTGTCCGAGAATCTGTTCCACCAAACCAATTCCGATTTACAGATTATCGATGCCACAATTTTAGATGCTCGTAAAGCTTATCACGCAGTCAATGATGCTGTGCGTGAAAATCTTAATACTGAAATCTTTGATGACGATACGATCTTTGAAGAACTGACCTTCATCGACTTCTATCGCTACTGCAACGTTTCTTTGACAGAAATGATGTCATACCTCAAACAGCGAGTCGGTTGGGTGCGGCCTGCTGATACGGGACGATCCACAAATTGCCTGATCAACGACGTGGGCATCCACATTCATAAGAAGACACGCGGTTTTCATAACTATGCCTTCCCATATAGCTGGGATGTACGCATGGGGCATAAGACTCGATCTGAAGCGATGCAAGAACTCGATGATGAAATCGAAATCGAACGAATCGAAACGATCTTGCAGGAAATTGGCTATGTCGATGAAGACGCTTCCAAGCAAAATCGAAAAGAGCTACTTGCTTGGTACGTGGCCGATGAATCGCTCAGCGAAACAGAAGTGCGGCATCATGTTGCTGCAACGGTTCCCCCACAAATGATGCCATCGCGGTTCGTGCGAGTTTCAAACTTGCCAATGACCATCAACGGGAAGCGAGATCAAAGCCAGTTGCCGTTGCCGGGCCATGCCCCACAGATCAATGCAAACGATACCGATTCACAAGAACTAACAGAACTAGAAGAAATCGTGATTGGTATCTGGAAAGATGCTTTGCAAACACAATCTGTCGCGCTGCATGACAACTTTTTTGAAATCGGTGGAGACTCGTTATTAGCGATGTCTGTGATTGCGACAATCAATCAAACCTTCGAAACCGAACTACCCATTTCTCGGTTATTCGATATGTCAACCGTTGCCAAATTGTCAGCTCTGCTGGAACGAATTTTACTGAATGAAATCGATGGAGACTTGTCATGATCAACCCATCAGTCAATTTCGCAGACAAGTTGTCTCGGCAACGTGATATGCTGAGTGAACGTCTTGCAGCAGCTCGATTGCGATCTTCTTCTGTGCAAAGAATTCCGCACGTTAAGCACAACGGTCCGCGACAAACGTCACTCGGACAACAACGCCTGTACTACCTGTACGAACTGTTTCCCGGCAGTCACGCCTACCACTTACAGGTTCAGTGTGAACTGAACGGCACTCTGGATGCTTGTCGACTGGAAGCTGCCGTTCGTTCAGTTGTCATGCATCACGAAGTTCTGCATTCGGTGATTCGATACACCGATGGCAAGCTGACTTCAGAACCGCAACATCCTGTTGAAATCAACTTCCAGCAGTATGATTTTCAAGGCTTGCCCACCGTAAAACAAGATGAACTTGTGGCGGGCATAAAAACTGCGGACAGCAATCAGCGGTTTGATCTTCAAGCAGAAATACCACTTCGAGCGACCTTGTTTCAATATTCTGAATTGAAACACATGCTGCTGCTGACCTTTCATCATATCGCAGTTGATGAACGATCATTGGAAGTCATTCTGGATGAAATCAGCAGTGCTTACGATAACGAATCGCCTGTCGCTGTTGCCTCTGAGCAAATCACTTACGCTGATTTTGCACTTTGGAATTCTAAGAACAGTGAAGGAAGATCGTCATCGATCGATTATTGGAGCAAGCTTCTCGCCGACGCGCCGTCCGACGTCGCACTTTCTGCAGATGCAACGACTACGATTTCTGAAGTCGGTCGCGGTCGGCAGGCTTCTGCGGTAATTTCTCAACCGACCTCAGGTGCTTTGTTAAGCCTGTGCCAAAATCACAATGCAACTCCCTTTATGGTTCAGCTGGCGGCATTCGCAGTGCTGCTTCACCGCTATTCTGGTGCATCCTGTCTCGTCATTGGCACTCCAGCCAGCAATCGAAACCGACCAGAACTCAAGAATGTGGTTGGCTTCTTTGTCGAAACTCTTCCAATCCGTATCGACTTTAGCCACGGAATGACTTTCACGCAGGTCGTTCAACAAGTGCGTGATCGTCTTGCAGAAGCAATTGACCATATCGAAGCACCATTTGAAGAAATCGTTAAGGCCGTCA
>CAYTUE010000159.1:0-7764 GCA_964441085.1 uncultured Planctomycetaceae bacterium | reverse complement strand
CGCTAATACAGGGGCCAACCAGCATGGTGCTTAGGCGATACTCATTTGAAAAGAGCGAGCACTCTGAATTTCAAGTGACGGTTGCTACCTGACCGTGTCTGCCGACAGTGAGTTGACCGGCCAACACGCTCTTTTTCACCTGCTGGCGTTGCTGGAACTTCTTTACCACCTCCAGCCAAATCTTCCGAGTCATTGGGGAGAGAACAAAATGCGAAAGTACTGATCTCCCAAATGCGTTTTTGAGCCGTTGCGTTTTGTCTCGCTCAAGCTCACAGTTGCTTCGAACTTGTCACAGGCAGTTGAATGCAAGCTGCTTGTTCATCACTTCGAACCAGCAATTTGTCGCCTGTTAAGCACAGAGTGTTCCAGCAAATGCCATCCACGGCCTGAAATTTTGCCAACTGCTGATACCCATCTGGAATCGCGGGGCAAACCAAAAGCTCACCGAATTCGCTTTGCAGAACCAGCAGGTCGTTTACCAGCAGCAACTGTCCGTGTGCTAAGCGTGCTCGATGCTTCCAGATTCGCTTACCATCAGTCAGTCGACAGCATTCCAGAAAACCATTGCAGATGGAATACGCATGTTCGTCTTTAATAACGGGACTTGTAAGCTTTGTTTTTAAAACTCGAGGACTCGACCAAACCAATTTTGTCTTCCAGCCTTCTGCTGTTTGATTTACTTGGATTAAGGTTCCACCCCCATCGGGATACCCCTTCGACATCAAGACTTGGTCGTTGGTGACAGCGAACATTTGAGACGTGTTTGCCATACCGGATGATTTTCCCGGTCGATCCCATGTCCAAAGCACCTCACCCGTGGAAGCAGAAAAGCTCATGCCTTTGGCTTCTGCCATCAAGAGAATTTGAGGAACACCATCGACCGTTTGTAAGCTGGGAGAACCATAGGCGATCATTTCGTCGCCTGCCTTCCATTTGACTTCGCCCGTCTTAAGATCCAGTGCAAGCAAAGTGCAGAATGGGCCATCTTTGGGGCCTCCCCCTGGAACAATCAAACAGTCTTCGTAGATCATCGCTGATCCACTCCGGCCCCATTCTAAGGACGATTCTTCGGCTTGAGTTGGATATTGGCCGCTTCGAGTTTGCTTTAATTGAATCCCCAGCACTTGGTTCAAATCGACCTGCCAAACGACTGATCCATCGGCTCCATCAAGGCACACCAAGTTTCCAATGGCCCCGGTGGCATAAACCATCCCTTGATGAATGATGGGGGTGGAACGAGGCCCCACATGTCCCATGCTCATTGCATCTTCGTGGCGAGCATCATGTTGGTAAATCCACATCAGCTTGCCATCAGAAATTCGATAGCAAGTCACACACTCCTTTTCTTGCCGCTGTTCCATGGTGACTGCGAAGCCGTTACGAGCGACGAACCCAGACCATCCCGGCCCCACGGGAATTTTCCATTGAATGGATTCTGCGTTCAGCTTCTTCAGATCCAAAGGCAGATCGGTTTGAATGATGGCGTTGCGCTGCGGGCCAAGAAACTGAGGAAAATCAGAAGTGGATTCGGGCATCAGGTTAACCGTGTCGTTTGATGCCACTTCGTCCGCATCAGGAACTACGGGCGGGGCCATCCAGATGGGTCGGAAACCAACAATCGTCATGTCTCCTCCAAAAATTGGCCTTAATACAATCATGAAAGCGATCGGTGTAAAAATAATGGCTGCCACCGATGACGCCTTGTATCTCCAACCCCAATTGCTCAGCAAACCAATCCAAAACATCCAGACAACCGACACAGCAAAATAGGCAACCAATGCGATGATATTAATGACATCAAGAGTGGCCTTGGGATAGGCATCTTCGAGTTCATAACTCCAATAAAACGCGGCTGCGAAACCGACAAACAGCAGCAGTGTCAGCGCGGTCAGTATATACGGCTTGCGAGCCCTTCTTTGGGGTTTCTCTTTGCTGTGAACAACAGCATCTGGTTGCACAGGTTGACCTACATTTTGTGGGGAATCAGACATGGGTTTTGGCCGTAAGAAATTGCGAGATCGATTTTTCTATCTGGATTCAGGCCGAGGCTCTGACCGCATTTTGAAGAACCAGCGAGAATATGATCAACCGGCCCTGTGCAGACCATGTATTTCGTTTTAATTCGCTTTCAACTGTTCTTGAATTGCTTCTACGATGTCGGCATCAGACACGTTTTGCTGATTGCCAGCTTGGAGTCCTTTGACCTGCCACGTTGATTCAGCGAATTCGTCTGCTCCAGCGATTACGGCAACCTGAAAACCCTTGCGGTTGGCATATTTCATCTGCTTCCCGATCGCTTTGGCTTCGGGGTACACTTCTGTTCCAATGCCAGCTGCTCGTAGCTTTTGAGCCAACAAAACGTAGTCTAAAGAATGATCCTTGTCGAACATGGTGATCAACACAGGAGCTGGCGTGGAAGCTGTTTTCACCATTCCCAGTTCTTCCATGGCAGCCAACATGCGGTCGAGCCCCAAGCTCGCTCCCACTCCAGGCAACTGTTGAGATGTGAACTTTGATGCCAGATTGTCGTACCGACCGCCGCTACACACGCTGCCGATGGCTGGTAGGTCGTGCAAAATGGTTTCGTAAATGGTTCCCGTGTAGTAGTCCAACCCTCGAGCAATCGATACGTCAAGCTTGACGCGATCTTCAGGTAGGCCACTGGCTTCAACCGTTTGGAACAGTTCCCTGAGATTCGCGAGTCCTTCTTCGCCGGTCTGGTTTCCGGCCAGCATGTTTTCAAGAGAATCTAGAACCTCGTTATTGGATCCAGACAGCATGGCCATGTCTAAAACACTGTTGCCTTGCTGTTCTGTGATTCCCACTTTGTCCTGCATTTCTGCAACCACTTTGTCTCGACCAATTTTGTCGAGCTTATCTAAGCATCTCAATATTCCGACAGCGTGATCCTGCAGGCCGTTCTTTTCTAACAGGCCGTTCAGAACTTTGCGATTGTTAACTCGCACAGTAAATCCGTTGACTCCTATTTTTTCAAACAGGGTGTTGATTACCAACAGGGTTTCGATATCCACAGTGTTGCTGGTGCTTCCAATGGTATCGAAGTCGCACTGCATGAATTCACGAAAACGACCTCGAGCTGGCCGCTCGCCTCGCCAAACCGGAGCAATATGATAGCGGCGGAAAGGAGTGCCCAGATCCTGAATGTGTTGAGCAGCATAGCGAGCTAACGGAACGGTCAGATCAAATCGCATCGCGACATCTCGATCACCCTGATCGGTAAAGCGAAAGACCTGCTTGTCCGATTCTTCTCCACCTTTTCCCAGCAGAATTTCTGAATACTCAAGAGCGGGCGTATCAATGGGAGCAAAGCCAAAGCTGCGGTACACCGATCGAGCCGTATCGATTAAATGCTCACGAGCCATCATTTGATCGGGCAAGAAATCTCGAAACCCGCGAAGAGTTTGTGGCTTAATTTTTCGATTGGAATCAGTGGACATGGCAAAAAAACGATGCGATCAAATGGAGGCAGAAAACAAAGTCATCAAACAAAAAGGCAAGCCGCAGAAACAAGTCGTAGTGGGATTCTTGGTAGCAAGTGTCAGTCGCAGTGTTTGCTTGCGCTAACGCGACACTGTCCCCTTCCTGCTTGTGACTCGCAACCTTCCCAGAAGGAGAGTGTTGATCAATTCAGTCGAAGGGCATTGCCCCGTCGTTCGTAGTACGAGGAAGCTGGTTCGGGTGACGCCTCACACAGACGTCACCCACTTTCTTTGGTGAAAAATGGGCTTTGACAAAAAATGAGCTATTCTTTATCAGCCTTTGGCTTCACCAATTTGACAGACTTAATGTAGTCTAGGTTCGGAAAGTCTTTCTTCAGATACTCGTTACCTCGAGCCTGAATCCCGCCTTGGTTGGGACGTTCGCCGTATTCGCTGTTGATTTTGTCAACCACGTCCATCCCTTTTACGACGCGACCAAAAGGAGAAAATCCCTGTCTGTCTAAAAAGCTGTTGTCGCCGAAGTTAATAAACAGTTGAGTCGACCGGCTATTGGGGGCACTTGTTTTGGCGTAGGTCAAGAACCCTCGAGCATTAGACTGAACAACAGGATCATCCTTGATGGTCTGCTTATTCGCTTTTTGAATCTCAGGATCACCGTTGATCCCAAACTGCACCATAAAGTTGGGAACGACTCGAAAAAAACGACACTCTTTATAGAAGTCTTTTTTAACCAATGTGTAGAAGTGGTCGGCTCCCAGAGGAGACCATTTGCGAGTCACTGCGATCGTGAAGTTGCCCTGATTTGTTTCAAATTCCACTTGGAATTCTTCGGGTGCCTTTTCGTCTTCGAACGCGGTGGCAGGGGACATGCAGCCTGCAAGTCCAAGAAATCCAACGGCAAAGGCTGTGGCAACAGTTTGAAATGTCATAAAAGGTCTCCCTGAGGGAATTCAGTCGTAAAGATGGTGGAACCGCTTATTCATTTCATCGCGTTCCGCCTTCTGTGTGATAGCACTTTGGGCTGCGAATGGTACAAATCCAGCAGCACTCATCCCATCCCTGTCCGAAATGTTTACCGCAGATGTCCATATTTGATCTTTCTAGAATCCAGTCGGAGGCGAAACTGCAGTCTTTGGAATTCCATGCGACTGTGGATTCCACCAATTCCTTGGCAATGCAGCTTATTCCAGACCTCGTAGACCACCGCCCCGCCTTAATTTTAACGGAACAGCAGACGGCTGGGCGAGGCCGAGGGGCTCATCAGTGGTTTTCTGACGCCGGTGCATTGACATTTTCGCTGGTCCTCGACGCCGCCGCGATTCCGGCTGCTCAACGATCTCTCGTGTCAATCGCCACGGGAATCGCCATTCGCAGCACGATCCAGCAAACCTTAGACAACTGCAATCAAGCGTCTGGAGGAGTCTCAAAAGCTCGCCATGTGAGCTTGAAATGGCCCAACGATGTACTGATTGACGAAAGAAAAGTTTGCGGAGTACTCACAGAACTCAACACCAGTTCAGACCACGTGTCGATCGTGATTGGAGTCGGGATGAACGTCAACAACAGCTTGGCTTCACTACCAGCAGAGATCCAATCCAAGGCCACTTCCATTTTTGATCTTTGTGGACAGTCGTTGGATCTCTCCGATCTTTTGATCCGGTTGGTTCAAGCGATTCAGACATCGTGCGACCGTCTGCTGGTTGATCGGCAGGGCATCATTGAGGAACTGAATCAAGCTCACGTGCTGACTGGCAAACAGCTTCAAGTTGATCTGGGCAACCAAACAGTGAACGGGCGTTGCATTGCAGTGGATGAGGATGGGGCTTTGCTGTTGGATACCAATGGACAGATGCAAAAAATCGTGGCCGGCTCCATTGTCCACTGGGAATAGAATCATGGCGAGATTCTGCGCCGTCATCCGCGTCAGTGTAGGACACAACAGATCAAGCCACTTGCCCGCTGCAATTTCTTACGCATCGTTGGGGACTGCATAGGTGTTCACAACTTGCCTTGCGGCTCGTAAACCGTCTACGGCGGCGGTCACAATTCCTCCTGCATATCCAGCTCCTTCCCCCACCGGATACACGCCAGACAGATTGGGGATTTGCCATGATTCGCGGTCTCGATCAATACGCACAGGAGAACTACCGCGCATTTCTGGTCCCACCAAAACGGCTTCAGGCAAGTACTTGCCCTTCCACTTTTCATCCATCACAGGCAGGCCATCATGAATGGCTTTGGCAATGACGGGAGGCAACACGTCGTTCAAATTTTTCGGCTGAGTGCCACGTTGATACGACGATGGGATAGCGGCCGTTGAACCGGGTGTTTTGTGGTTTAAAAAGTCGGCCGCTCTTTGAACAGGAGCATCATAGGTGCCCCCCGTTAAAGCAAACGCTTTGGCTTCGTACTGCCTTTGAACTTCAACTCCCGCGAGTGGATGATCACTTCCAAAGTCCGAAGTCTTTAACGTGACCACCAAGCCACTGTTCGCATAGGGCGTGTCGTGTCGAGAGTTACTCATACCATTGCTGCAAAACAGATTCGGTTCCGACACACTGGGAATGACGACTCCACCAGCACACATGCAAAAGGTAAACAGATCTCGCTGCCCTTTTGCTACAAGACTGTAGTCGGCGGCTCCCAGTTGTTCGAGATATTCGGGCTTGCCGTATTTGTGCTGGTTGATGATGTCTTGAGGCTGTTCGATTCTGAGCCCCAATTGAAAGTCCTTCTGCCGCAAAGGCAAACCGGCATCTAAAAGCATCTGATAGGTGTCTCGTGCACTATGCCCCATCGCCAAGATACACACAGAGGTTTCAATTCGTCCTGACGACGTTTCCAATGCGGTGATTCGATCATTTTCAATTTGAAAGCCTTCCAACCGACATCCAAATCGATATTCGCCTCCCAAAGCTTCGATTTTGCGACGATAGTTACGGCAAATCATGGGCAGTTTATTGCTGCCCAAGTGAGGTCGGTGTTCATACGTTAACGAAGGTCGGCCTCCGCAATCCACAAAGCTTTGCAACACCCAGTCAACATCTGGCCCAGAAATTCGGCAGGTCAACTTTCCATCGCTGAAACAACCGGCGCCTCCTTCACCAAACAGATAGTTGTTTTCTGTATCGTGTTCGCCGCCAGAATCAAACTTACGAATCGCAGGGACTCGTTCTTTTACCGGCTGACCTCGTTCCAGAATAATGGGCCGGTAGCCTTTCTTGGCTAAGTAGTAACCGGCTAACAAACCCGCTGGACCAGAACCCACAATCACCGGACGTTGCCGCAACGCAATATCACCTGGCGACGCATCGACGAATGGCTTCTGCTGGTATTCGTCAACTTGGATATCACCAGTCGGAGACGGAACGCCAGATTCCGGCAGATCAACAATCAAACTGTAAACAAATTGCAGGTTCTGTTTTTGGCGAGCATCCAAGCTTTTGCGCAGAATTCGCCACGACCGAATCTCGTCAGCAGACACTCCCAGAACCTTGGCGGCTCGAAGAGACAACTGGTGTTCCGGCTCTTCGACTCGAGTTCTTAAATTGGTAAGACGGTACTGCATAGCGAATTTACGGAAGAACAATTTCAAACAGAACGGGCTCGCGGTAACGCCAACGACAGTGACAGCGAACTGTAACCAGCGGCGACAAGCAGAAAATGATCGCTGCCTGCTACTTTACGATATCTGCAAGAGTCACCTGGCCCGTTTCAAATGCCTGTTGCAACTGCTGCGCATCCAAGGCAACCAGTGGGCTTAATTCCAGAGCTTGGTTTGCTGGAACTGTTTGACCTGCTTGTAAAAGCCATTGTGCGGCAATGCGATTCAAGGCGTCTCGACAGGTCTCTGGGCTATCGCTGCCTGTGGCATTCTTAACCGGGTTAAATTCTCGCGGTCTGTCGCCTTCCACGATCAATGCGTTTTTCGCCAACGGTAATGCATCAAAGATAAAGCGTTCGAATTTATAGGCATTGGCTTCTGCTGGTTCAGTCACTTGGCCATCTGAATTCAAGTGAGCCATCTTTTTATGAGCCAAGTGCAGTTCCAACTGGCATCCATCCGCCGTTAAGCGATCAAAGAATGACAGTTGAACAACGTGAATGGCCGTGTTGCCCGCCCAAAAGATCCACTGACCGTTGGCATCTTTGGCGGCTGCTTGTGCTTCCGTGAGCTCACTGTATTCGATGATTTCAGTGCAGCCATTGATATCGACGAGGACTCCCATGCGTTCTGTCGGCCCCGATTTTTCGACGACATTGGTCGTCAATTCCGACTGTTGATCATGGTGCAACCCGATCA
>CAYTUE010000158.1:0-7770 GCA_964441085.1 uncultured Planctomycetaceae bacterium | reverse complement strand
GCTGTCCGGAGCGGGGCCGCGATTACAGCCCACGTAGTTGCTCAGGCTAGGCTGCAATCGATTGGAGCCGGTAGCATCCTCAGGTTCTCTTTCAGGGTTGACGTCCGGTCCTGCATCAGAAGGACAGCGGAATGCCGGAAACACTGAAGTCATGATATCTCTTGAAGCAGTCACAGTGATTGCTTGAGAGCCCTGCATTGTATTCACATTCAATGCGTTGAACATCGGTGCCTGATCGATAAACGGCAACACAAACACAGACCATGACCACTGAGCGACGTCGTTATCCTGGCCAAGATGTCCAGATACGAAATCACTTCCGTTTTCGGTTGGTGAAAAGGTGGAATAATCATTCACCCAGCCCATTGGGAACGTTCGGTGAACATCGTGATAGTTGTGCATAGCCAACCCAAGTTGCTTCAGGTTGTTCTTACACTGGGTTCTTCTTGCAGCTTCACGTGCCTGTTGAACTGCCGGCAGCAAAAGTGCGACTAAAATGGCGATAATCGCGATTACCACCAGGAGTTCGATGAGCGTGAAACCACGCCGACCTGTTTTACGAAAACTAAGCATTGGTCTTCCTTTAGAAATCAGAACAAAGAGGGTATTTCATTACGTTCAGTGTCAAGCCTTATGGCTTGACTATCAGATTCGGCTTGCACATTCAGCGCAAACTAAGCCGACTTGTTAGTAAAAAACGGCCGTTAATCTTCCTTAAAAATAGGGTAGTAAACAATTAACCTTCCTTAAAAATAGGGCAATAAAACAGAGAAATAATATCGGTTTACTTATCGCTTTTTATTGTCAAGTGTGAAGGGCCTGACGTCAGGTTTTGGTATCCAGAAATGACGTCCAAGTTTGTGAAATCGAACTGGCTCCTCAGCCAGTTCGATTCAGCCCGTCATGTCGACAAGTTGACTCCTTGTAAAACAGCGGCATCGTCGACCGGACTGTGTGGGCTGCGTCTTCTCCAGCCACTATCGTCCAGAGCAACAAGTGCGGTCTCGAGGTCAGACAAATAGGGATGCCACTTGCGCTCCCATTCAAGACTGACCACCCCATCGTAATTGTTTTCGTGCAACACGGTGCAGGCTTCAAAGAAGGGGAACTCGCCTTTTCCGGGCAAGACATAACTGTATGGGTGGCGAGCCGATGGCACAGAAACACTATCTTTAACATGGACATGTCGGACCATGGGACCAAGCTGGTCCCATGTCTGCTGAAAACTTTCCTGCCCGAGTTTCCATGTGTGGTGAGTGTCCCAGATAATCTCTGTTGGGCTGCCAAAAGCTTCTGCTAACTGGCAGCACCGTTTTCCACTACTGAAACCACCGTGAGTTTCAAGAGCGATTTGAGTACGCCAGTTGTTTTGTTCGCGTTGACGTTTCCACCACTGCAAATGATGAACGGCAGTTTGTAGGTCGCTTTGTGAAAGCGGGGTGTTCATGTCTCCGCCACCAAAAACGCGAACAAAGGGAACACCAAGCAGGTCGGCCCAACGAGCGAATTCCAGTAGCTCATCACGATCCTTGTCGCCCGCGCTAATCAGACTAAACCCGCTGTTCAGGGCGATAATGGACTGGCGATACTGGTCTAGGGTTTTTTGAACAGAAGCGGCATCGGCGGGATAGTTGGCATCAAGGTATTCCGGGAGTCTCAGACAGTCTGCGAGACTGCGGATCTCCAGATGGCGAACCCTGTGCGTTGCTGCCAATTGGCAGACTGCAGTCAGGTCAAGCTCATGGCATCCCAGTGTGGAGATGCCCCACTTCATGTCAGGTGGCGCGGTCATAGGTTTCCAAGTCGACAAGGTTAACCAGCGGTTCACCGCTGAGATAATTTTCTAAGTTTTGCAGTACCAGTTCTCCACAGTCACGCCGTCGATCTGGTGTCGGTCCACCAAGGTGTGGTAGTAACGTAATATTGTCCAAGCTGCGAAGTTCTGAACTCACAGGTAACGGTTCGGTTTCATAAACATCAAGTGCGATATGCAGACCACGTTCACGACTGGCTCGCACCAACGCATCTTCATCCACCACCATCCCGCGGCCAAGATTCACAAAGACCGCTTGTTCCGGTAGCAATTTCAACAAATCATCACCAACAAGATGATGGTTCTCGGGCTTACCGGGTGCCAATTCGACAAGAACATCCGAGTTTGAAAACAGCTCTTCAAGCGTTGTTGCACGCCGCACGTTCAATTGTTGAAAAGTCTTGTCTGGAACACTGGGTGAATAAGCGGTAACCGGTACACCGAACGGTTCAAGCAGTTTGACTAAGTCACGACCAATCGCGCCCAGCCCATGAAGCCCAACTCGACGGTGAAATAAACTCAAAGTGTCGGGGTGGCGTCCTCGTTTCCACTCACCCTGTGTTCTCATTGCTACCGACCAGTTACCAACTCGCCGAAGAGCGGCAAGGATCAGCAGTAGTGAACATTCCGCCACCGTGTTACTGATGACAGACCCCCAGTTGGTCACTTTCAGGCCTTGTTCGATCAGTGGGCGCGGTACAAGCGACCGGATAGACCCACACAGAAAACACAAATACTCAAGATGAGCCGATGCGGCCAACGGCAGGGTTGGTGTTTCCCACGCACAAACAATAAGCTCTGGTTGTTTCTCCTGAAGTAAACCGTGCCACTGCTCTTCTGACAACGGTGCGGTGCACCACGTAAGATCGGGAAACAATCTGTACAACCGGGCCTTGAGATCCGATGGAAAGAACTCACGCTCTTCTTGTTCGGTCATAATGACTAAAAGATGGGAATTGTTGAGCAGTTTGCTTTTCATGTTTATGAATTTTATGAATTTTGAGCAACTTTACAAGCGTAAACTTGCTTAACTTTGAGGTGCGTCACGATGGCAAAGAGGATTTCTCAGAGTCAAATCGCTAAAGAACTCGGAGTTTCCCAGTCGCTGGTCTCCTTAGTGCTGAACGGACGGCGTGAAGGAATTTCTGATAAGTCCTACAGAGAAATCTGGCAGGTTGCGGTAAACAATGGCTATGTCCCTCGCGGCATGCAACCTGTACATGCTCCGGACGTCCGCCGCAGTTACGTGGGAATTGTCATGCGGGCTGGCCTAAAACTGGGCCAACCCAGCAATACTTTCAGCCATGTCCAGCAGGGGCTTTTCAAAGTACTTCAACAATCCAATATCACAACAGCCTTCTTGGGCGGAGAAGGTGACCTTGACGAAAAGAAGCTTCTTGAACTACTGGGCCGGAGAGATCCACTGCAAGGAATTGTCGTCCTTGGTGAAGTCAACGAATCATTTATCAGGGCACTCAGCGCCTTGCAGGTGGTTCTATTAAGTGTTCATGCAAATATGCCGGGACTGTGTCACTCCGTCAGTCCCAATGAAAACCAGTCGCTCGAACAACTGGTGGACCATCTGACAGAATTGGGCCACGAGCGGTTTGCTTGGCTGGGCGGAAACAGTCAACTGGGACGCCATCAAATGCGACTCAATGCACTGCGTGAGTGCCTGTTAAGTCGTGGCATTGAATTGGATGAGCGATTTGTGATCAGCGTTGAAAGAGGGGATCGGCAGGAGGGATTCGACTGTGCCGATCAGTTAATGAAGCGCGTCGCAGACAACCGCTCGGAAGCTCCAACCGCTTGGATTTGCTACAACGGATTGATGGCTCGTGGAGCCCACCAGTTTGCACTGCTACACGGTATCCGCATTCCTGAAGAAATCAGCTTGGCTGCAGTGGACCGCACCCGAGTCTGCACTGAGATTCGTCCCAACCTAACCAGCGCTAGCAGTAACCCGGAACTCATCGGTGAAGAAGCAGCTAGGCTGATCTGCCAGAACACGGAACCTGGCCAGAGTCTGATCTACGTCGACCTCGTAGTGCCTTCAGAATTTAGCGCAGGCGAAACAAGTGGCCCGGCTCCCGCGTAGCAGCGTCTTCACGTGCGTGTTTTCCCTTGAATTACCTCCCGTTTGTCATCCTGTTGATTGACAAGTTCATAACTATGAATCAAGAATCAACGCTTCCACGGTCCGCTATGACGAAAAGTCAGGGAGCTTCAGATGATCACGCGAGCAAGTTTTGTTTTGGGAATCGTGTTGGCCGGTAGTCTCTACGCCGGAGATCTGTTCGCACAGTCGGCTGTCACCAAGAACAAACAGGCCGCAGAAAAGGGTCAGGGTGGTACGGTTTACCTGCACGAAACATTTGACAGCTACCAGACTGGTCAAACACCGAAGACTCCGCAGCTTCAGCGGGCCGACATGGTGACGGTCGTTGACGGTGGCGGTCAAATCGGTTCTGGACAGGTCGCTCATTTCAATGATTCCGACACCAGCAAGGGAGGCGCCCTCGAATACAACGTCGGCTCATCCCGTTTGGGCAGTATGTATCTCGAACTTGATGTTCTGAATAACGCTCCACAGTCAGACGACAAATCTTCCTCTGTCATTTTCGGTGTCGGCCCATGGGCTCTGGGCAAAGGTTTGACGCTGAGTTCGAAGTCTCGGCGAGCGTTCGGGTTCGAAATGTATCAGCAGAAAACTCTGAAGCTGCGAGTTGGTAGCGATTCCGTCGCCGAGGTCAAATACGACACAGCGGTTCCCTTTCGTGTCAAAATTTGGGTTAACGATCACGACACGAATACTCTTTCATACAAACGCCCTGACACGGGTCAAACCGAGTTACTCGGACCTGACTCGGTTGTGGTGTGGATGAACGACACTCTGTTCGAAAAGTTGACACCGGCCGGCGTGCCAATGCACTCCGAAGTCACAAAAGGCAACGCGGTGATTGGCCGAGTTGGCTTTAGCTCGTCGTCGACCAAGATTGGGGATTTCCTGTTCGACAACCTGCACATTGAAGATCCATCAGGCGAATCCAAACCTGCCGTGCCGCGCAACCCGAAGCCTTCCGCAGAAGAGGTAACGATTGATCGCATGCCAGACGCTGAAACCATGGCGTACCGCGAAGGCGAAAATGCAATGAACCTGTTTGTCTACAAACCGGATGGTTGGAAAGCTGGCGACAAGCGTTCTGCGTTCATCTATTTCTTCGGTGGTGGTTGGTCCACAGGTACTCCACTGAGGTCGGCGGCGATGGCGTCGTGGGCAGCGGAGAACGGAATGATCGGCATTGCACCCGACTATCGCACTAAGAATCGATTCGGTACCAGCCCGCTTGCAGCCGTGGATGATGGCCGCGCGGCGTTTCACTGGGTATTGGAACATGCCGATGAACTCGGCATCGACCCAGCTCGTGTGGCAGTCGGTGGAAACTCCGCCGGCGGACATCTCGCTCTGTGGACAGCCATCGAAAAGTCGCCGCCCGGTTCCGATTCAGCCACATCGCCGAAGACAAAACCTGCTGCGATCGTTTTAACATCGGCTGTCACAGACACGTCACCGCAAACCGGCTACACGCCGTCACGATTTGGTGATGCGGCCACTGCACTTTCGCCCGTTCATCAACTGGATTCAAAAATGCCGCCGATGGTGATATTCCACGCCGCTTTTGATGACTTGGTTCACTACAGCACGGCTGTTGCTTTACATCACCGCCTGACATCAACGGGCAATGCATGTGAACTGATTACCGTTCCTTTTGGCGGCCACAGGTTTGCCAGTGAATGGAAACAAAACGTACACACGAAGATGGAAGAGCTGTTCAAACACCAAGGCCTGCTTCCAGCGGTTCGCTGATTCGGGTTTCGTTAGCCGCACGGCGATCACCGCTGTTCTGTAGCCAACCGATCACTCATCATCGTCCGTGACCACCACTGTCACAGATCCTGTCGGATGGTCTACGGCGGCCGCAGTCAGTGTGACCGTCTGTGGCCCGTCAGCGTTCGAATCGTCGATTGCAGTCACCATGAAATCAACCGAACTTTGTTCGGCAGGAATCGTTACCGTTGTCGGAACCTTAAGTTCGCTGGAATCACTCGTTGTGATTGTTACCGACAGTGCGGTCGACAAATTCTTATTACGAATCACTGTCGCAGTTGCCTGACGTTTTCCGTCAGATTCGCCGACCGTTTTTCCCGACAGTTGAACCACCAGTGGAGGCCCAACGTCTGCGCCAGCAAGTGCCGTTCTGGTTGTTTTGCGAGTCGACAATTCGTCGGCTCCGATGTCAAACACGCCAACTCGTTTCTGGCCATCTATATCGACTCCGGCAATCTTGCTGAAGTCACCGACGGCACGATCAATCAACGGACTTCCGGTACGTGGTCGCCAGATTGAGTCGGCATCTGCCTGCAGACGTGGATCAACAATTCGAATTCCCGATTTGCCTTTCGCGGTACCCAGCGACTGACCAAACGCGATGTTGCCCTGCCATTTCCAGTCAGCGCCCTGCTTGCCTTCAAACAGCGGATCCTGCTTACTAAAAATTGCGTTGTTCGCGATCGTCACGTTGTCTGCCAAAAGCGTTCGCTTGCTTGATCCCAGTCCCTGGGAAAACACGATGGCCGCATCTTTGACATCGACAATCGTGTTATGAGCAATGATGGCGTTCTTGACTTGGGAATATCCATTCAAAGGTGTATCCGGAACGCCCGCCGTGATTGCAATCGCTCCGTCGCTGCGGCCATCAAGTTGCGAGAAGTAATTGTTGACGACGACCTGGTTTTCGCCGATCACTCGCACTCCGCCTGTCCGTCTTTTGCCACGGCCAAGAAAGAAGTTGCCGTCCACGACGTTCCCGTGTCCGTGGCGTAGAGTCAGAGTTCCTGCGCATTCGGAAAATGTGTTGTGCCGAAAGACATTGCCGCCCGACTTGTTGGAAATGATTTCCATTTCACCATCCATTCGCTCAAACAAATTCTTTTCGACAACCGACAGAGAATCACTTCTGGATTCGTCGCTAGTGCCAATCCGAATGGTTTCAAAACCATTGCCTGTTCCGGCAGGACGATCTGCAAAGTGATTGCCGACGATCGCATGCTGGTCACTGTCCGGCGTGTCGCGCCAAATCACGACTGTGACTCCAGAGTGACTTTGGTTATGAAAATAACAGTTGTCAACTCGATTAGAATGCCCATACAAAGACACCCAAAAGTATCGAGTTGCAACATTCGGCGGGTTAAAATTGACGATGGATGAATTGGTGAATCGTGAATTTTGAGCATGGCCAAGCGAACCGCGGAACTGCACGATGCTGCCGGATTTCAGCGCACCTCCGTCGAACCTTAATCCGTCCACGATTAGCCAGTCTCCAGAAATTTTCAGAGTCGAACTTCCGTTGAGAACCACAAGACCGGGAGTTTCCGCGCGAAGTGTGATGGGGGTTTGCTGCAGGCCTTTCGCGGCGAATTCGATGTGTTGATCCGTCCAGATTCCATTCGCCATAACGACCGTGTCACCGGGATTAAGCCTCGGTAGGGTGGCCTTGATTTCAGCCGCGTTGGAAACCTTGAATGTTCTGGCAGCGATTGCATGCTTCGCGAACACAGGTGACGCCACGAATACCAGCCCTGCAAGAACTACGAGAATCAATTCGTTTGGCCAATTGCGACGGGCAAACACTGATTTCCATTTTTGACTCGACAAAAAACACATATGAGTTCCCGTTTTCACTGATCAAGTGGAAGAAGGTGGATGCATTGTCGAAGGGGGTTCGTTTGGGACGCACGGACAAGGGGACCATGCTGCTTTGACCATGCTGCGTTTGGACGCCCCATTTGAACACTGTGCTAAAGCCGGTTAATTGTCAGTCCGCCGTCCACATAAACGGCCTGCCCGGACGCATACGGCATGTCGCCTCGCGCCATTGCGGCGGTGAGTTTGCCGA
>CAYTUE010000157.1:5585-7847 GCA_964441085.1 uncultured Planctomycetaceae bacterium | reverse complement strand
CACGACTTGCTGTGGCGATGCCATCCTTGGAAACAACAAAAGGGGCCAATTCTGCCAACAAAAGTTCTTCTGCTGTTTCGTTCTTTGGCTTAGAGTCGCGAATGGCAGTCAGCAAATCGCTGACATCACATTGAATCGATTTTGACTGAACCGGTTGCTGTGAATGAGTAGGATCGAAATCAGCGAGATGCGGTATTGGCAGTTCACTCGATTCAGCCGACGGCACTACTGCCGCGGACGGCTTGCCTTCTTGAGCCCAAATCAATTTCGCGCCGGGTAACACCAACGCACTGCATACCAATAACATCGCCCAAGTCCAGACGGGTGTTCGGCTATGAATTCCATTTCTAAATCTCATCACTCTCTCCAATCGAGCTGTGGTAATATCCACCGGTCGCACGCCCGGCAACGCCGGAGCCACACGCAACAGGTGTTTCTGTTCAAGCACTTCCAAGAGCCGGCGAGCGTAATCCGCCGGTCGACAACCGAGGCATGCGACCGTTTCTTCGTCGCAGCTTTTTTCGGATTCACGGGTCACTGCTCGCGATGCCAGCCAAACTGCCGGGTGAAACCAAAACAGGCTGGTTGCAATGGTTTGCAACATGGCCCACCACAAATCACCTCGCCGCACATGAATCAATTCGTGAGCCAACAACGGTTCTAACTCTTTCGACGACTTGCCCTCAACAAGAGCCGCAGGCAGCAAAATCGTTGGCCGTATCACTCCCAGCACTGCCGGTCCGACAGAATTTTGTAGAACGGCCACACGGACCGAACGCTTTATGTTCAGGCGTTTCAGCAATTGCTGAAGTACATCATTCATTGCTGGATCGTTGGCTGTTCCGCTACGTCTTAGCCACCTGACAAACAGGCACAGTCGTACGAGTGTGACTAGCAACCCCGCCAAAAATCCGGTGCACCAAATCGCAAGTACTACGGAAAGCCAAACGGGCGTTCCACTTGCCTTTGGGTGAGAGACGCCTCCATCGATCGCAACGGGCAAAACGCTTCCTCGCGACATGTTTTCGACGATTGGCAAGTTGGTACGCGTTAAGGCATCAGGAACATCGGGCAGCGAATCTGCCAGTATCGGGGGTACTTTCATCGGAACCGTATTTTCAACTGGAACCACATGGTTCACATGAAAGACGTTTTTTTGCGGATTGCCCTGAGCAATCACATCTGCGTTTGCTGGAAACGTATCGTCAGTCAGTTCTTGGTCAACGAGAGATCGACTGCTTAACAAACTAAACGGACTGACCGGACTGCTCCAAATTGGTGGCACGACACATTTGATCAACACCAACGCCCACAAGATATGAGCGACATGAGGGCGATCTGTGGCAAACCAACGCGTGACCGCCCAGACTACGACCGCTAGCAGTGCGACTTGCCATGTTTGTGTGATCAATAGAGAAAAAACTTGTTCGGAAATCACTGTGGCCCCTCCTTTTCGAGACGATCAATCAGGTCGCGAAGTTCGGCTAAACTGGCTTCGTCGACTCCTCGATCTTCGATCAGGTGCCGAACCAGGGGCATCGTCTCGCCACCGAATAATCGCTGAACCAAGTCGTTAACCGTCTCTCGGACAACCGTCCGTTCGCGTGTCCGCGCTGAATAGACTCGCATCCGTCCTTTCAGTTTCGAAACGGCGTGTCCCTTGCTTTCCAACCGTCGAAGGTAGGTTTGCACGGTTGAAAAATCCATGGTCCGAGACTCCTGCACGGCCTCAAAGACCTCACGAACTGTCGCCGGAGCGACCTGCCACAACGCTCGAGCCACGTCCATTTCCCCCTTTGACAATGCTGGTCGATCTGCCACTTTCACTCCTTTGCAAGTTCCAAGTACACATGTACGTGATACATTCTACACGTACAAACGTAATTACTGCAAGCCCAGTGAAAAAATGGCGACCACTCTGACAAATAGCCAACAACGACAATTGTCGGGTTTTCACATTACCAACACGACAATTGTCGTTATTGCGGAATTCACGAGCAAGCAAAAACAAAAAAGCTCGGCATGTTGCGCACTCCCTAGTGGTTCCATCCTGCCATGTGGTGGCTCAGTCATTCGCTCCGTCAGACTCGCGAAAACCGTTGTGATGACGTGTTGGTCGCTCAGTAGCTGGTTGCTCCGGAACGATACAGTGAGACGCTCATCGAAGCGGTCCGTTTTCCTAGCCCGTCTTTTGGATCGCCCGAACCGCTTGCGTCATAGCGAAATCATCGTCCTCACTGTTCCATTGGTTCATCGGTTGGG
>CAYTUE010000157.1:1719-5485 GCA_964441085.1 uncultured Planctomycetaceae bacterium | reverse complement strand
GGGGGATCGATTGTGTTGATGGGGCAATCATTCTGAAGCTTGCAGCTGTCAATGACACCCAATTGGATGTTCAAAACATTGCAAAACCGAAGCAGACTGGTGACATTCCAAGTCGCCTTCAGCGCAACCACGCCAGCATCCTTAATACCACAGTAGAAAGATACTGCCCCCAAAGCTGCCAGACAACCGTCAAGAAACCAACGAAGGTGAATCTTCACTCAATTGATTGATGACTTACCATTCCGATTCCATTGGTTAAGGGGGCTCCGGCAACGTCCTCAAACGTATAAACGTATCGCGAGTCGAACATGAAACGCGTACTGACAAGGTGGCCAGTCGAGTTGGCTAGTCGGCTCAGAAGGTGGGTTTTCTGACTCTCCCCCAAAAGTCGCTGGCACTTAGCGTTGGCCAGAATCCTTGGGGGCCTATCGATGTTGATAGGTTTTACGTGGCACAAAAAAAGCCGCCGTGGATGACCACGGCGGCTTTTCAGTGATTTCTTTTGTGGAGAGCAAACTACTTTTGGCGACGCCGACGTACCACAAAACCAATAACCCCCAAGCCCAGAAAGGCAAGTGATGATGGTTCTGGAACTGCCGCAGTGGTGGTTGCGGCAAGACTCACTGTAAAATCAATTTGTTGAAGGCCGATGTTAATTCTATTACTACCACTTCCCGAGTCCCCGCCGCTGACAACTAACGTTTGGTTGTTGAATGTTGACGTCGCAATCGAACCGTTCCCGTCTCCACTGACAACGAACTCACCGAAATTGCGATTAGCATTAAAAGTGTCTCCAAAAGCCCCACTTCCTGTACCGACAAAAATTCGGTGCCCCGACCCTCCAAGTTCGTTGGCCTGTACCTCATCAAAACCTTCGAAGGTTGCCGTATTACTGCCCGTGATACTTAGGTTTTGGATATCAAATATCAAAGACTCTCCTTGAGCAAATCTCGCTATGCTGTTACCACTTGGTGTGTTATCCACGGTAAATGAATCTTCTGTTGTGACTGCCACAGAAGCAGTCGTGGTTCCGAGAGTGACTGTGGAATCAAAATTATCATTGCTGCCAAACGTCACAGTTGTGCCGCTGACCGCCGTTACCAAGACGTCAAAAGATAGAGTTTGAGTACCAATGACTCCTCCGTTTGTGTCGGTGCCAAAATTGTTAGTCAAAGTGACGTTGTACGTTCCCACTCCACCGCTCACCCCGCCAGTCACAATTGGTGAGCCGATGTTGGCGTTCAAACCGTTGGCTCCGGGAGAACTGCCGAACGTCGCCGTACGTCCATTGAAGTTATTAAAGTCGACAATGACATCTGCGTCGGCTTGAGATGCATGTCCGAGAGCAAAGGCGATTGCTAACGCAGAACAGTAAAGCAACTGCAAAAAGTTTCGCATGGAAAGATTTCTAAAACGTAACATCATAAATATTGAAAGAATGCTGAGCGCCTCGCCATGGCCTGACATGACACCCGAGGCTCCAGTTGAGTTCAAGATGGATGGGAAAGCAACTTTATTTCTTTAATAAAGGAAATAAAGTCTGGATTTTCGCATGTTTTGTGTGATCCCTCCATCTTTAACAACGATAGGGCTCAGTTTTATTGCCGCGCCTAAAAACCCTACACGTGTCCAAATGGATCAACTCAAGGCTCTTCATCTTTAGGCTCAGCAACAACAGCCGAGCTTTGGCAAGCTTGTTGCTTTATTCACATTGCCAAGGTGAACCTCAGCCGCTTTTGCGATGTCAACCGCGTGTGGCGCTGAAACGATTCACAAAATGCCCGATCAATGCGACAGCCGCTGTCACATTGGCTGGGCATCTTTTTGAAGCCACGCATGGACGATGCCTAGGGGGCAAAAAGTTGAAACAGGAAAGGCCGCGCGTGCATTGGCGCTTGTCGATGAAGCACTTTCGAAGCGTGACGAAATATCACCCGGCAACAGAAAGACGATTGGCAGCAACAAGCCGATGGCAGTGTTTTTAAAGATGATGACCGTGCGAGAGGAAACCTTTCCAGAGACCTTGGAAGACACTGCTTTGTTTGATTTGCATTCGTAAGGCAAATTCGAGATCGTCTGCGGTTGGAGCCGCTGATTTCTCGCCCATTTGATAATGCCCTCGTCCAACCACCACACGTTTCATGACCAACACGCCTCACCAAGCCCCCGAAAACTCAAAGGCAGAAGTACGAGCTGCCACAGCCGACGATCTTCCAAAGTTAGCGGCACTCATCGATGACTTCGTACGTGCCAATCGCTTGCTGCCAAGAACCCCCAATGAACTGAAAGACTTAATTCCTTCCGGTTTTGTTGCCATTTGGGAAGGCAATTTAGTGGGTTTTGCGGCTCTGGAAATCTATTCACCGAAATTGGCAGAAGTTCGTAGTCTTGCAGTTCGCTCTGAAGCTCAAGGCTTGGGACTTGGAAAGCTGCTGGTTGATATGTGCGTTAAGCTGGCAAAAGATCGAAACGTGCTGGAAGTCATGGCGGTGACATCTAACGAAGCATTTTTCCAAGCGTGTGGTTTTGATTTCACACTGCCTGGCGAAAAAAAGGCTCTCTTCCTGCAAACTCGAGAGAACATCGAAGTGCCTCGAGACCCCAACCACGTCAACACGTGAAAATCGCGAATCAGTTTGCGTTGCACTTCGCAGATGCGATTCACGACACTGTAAAAAAAGTCGCCGTAAAAAACAGGACGCCGTGAAAGTCGGGCTTGTTGTTTGACTTCACTGACGAATACAGATTCACACATTTTACCTAGAGACAGTTTTGGTGGTCGTAGAACAGCTTCAGCCGCAGGAATCACAGTTGGTTCTGATGGGAACGGGAACCAGTATTGGAGTGCCCGTTGTTGGCTGCGATTGTGCGGTATGTCAATCTGGCGACGCGAAAAATCAGCGACTGAGATCTGGAGTCTTGGTGCGCGCTCCCGAAGGGGAATTCGTCGTTGATACAGGCCCCGAACTTCGCCTGCAACTTTTGCAAAACCAAGCCACGTTTATTCAAGCCGCGCTGTTTACTCATGCTCATGCAGACCACGTAATGGGCCTAGACGACCTGAGGATTTTTGGATTTCGCAAAGAACGAATGGCTTTAGAAGCTGCCGAAGCACGCGCCTTGGCCGCCGGAATCGACTTTGATCCAGACACCGCATTTCAGGAGAATCCGGGAAACATTCCTCTGTATTGCGAGCAGCCTGTGGAAGACAGTATCCGGAAAATTTTCCACTACGCTTTCACCGATCCCAATTCACACAGTCATCGCTACGCGACTCCTCGATTGGCATTCGAACGCATTCAGCCGAACCAGCCCTTGCAAGTGCTGGGAATGGACGTGCTGCCCATTCGCTTGCACCACGGCAAGCTTCCCATTCTGGGATTTCGATTTGGCAATGTGGCCTTTTGCACAGATGTATCCACCATTCCAGCGGACAGCCGAAAACTCTTAGAAGGCTTGGACGTGCTGATTTTAGATGCTCTGCGTGTTCGACCTCACCCAACTCATCTGTCTGTTTCACAGGCGGTGAAGTGGGCAGAACGCCTGAAACCCAAGCAGACCTATTTAACTCATATGTCTCATGACTTAGATTACCACCAACTGGCACAGGATCTGCCAGATGGAATTGCTCCAGCCTATGACGGGCTCACGATTCCGATTGCCGCGACCGGGAACTGATCCATTGCCGGAAACTTGTTGATTTCTTCTGAAGTCGCTGGAGTCAATTTGTCTGGCCTGTCACGATTTCAACAGCACACGGTTTCAA
>CAYTUE010000157.1:0-1619 GCA_964441085.1 uncultured Planctomycetaceae bacterium | reverse complement strand
CACCAATCAGTCCGTGAATAATTTTCACGGCCCTCTTTCTATCTGGCTCATTATGACGAACAACGAATTCGAATCTGAACCAGTTTTAGCAGATGAATCCACTTCAACCGTGACAGCAAACAACGCCGGTCCTGAAGACGATTCTTCGGACAATCGAAAGCGGCGACGACGAGAAAAAGCGTTTGCTCTGCTTCCCACCATGCTGACACTTGGCAATGCTGTTTGCGGTTTTGGAGCCATCACGTTGTTGGCTCGAGTGGCCCCATCGCTCGATGTTTCCGCAACAGGAACAGTTCCGACTTATGACCCTGCCGTGCAAATGGTTTGGGCCGCTCAACTGATTTTCCTGGCCATGCTTTTCGATGCACTCGACGGCAGTGCGGCAAGGCTCACGAATCAGACCAGCGAATTTGGAGCCATGTTGGATAGCCTGTGCGATGTGGTGAGCTTTGGAGTTGCTCCCGCATTTATGATGCTCAAGCTCACCGACCCTCGCAACAGCCTGATGGAAACTCCGTTCCCGTCTCCGATTAACTATTCCATCGACTTCCTGTGGGCCATCGCCACTCTGTACATGGCCTGCGGGATTTTAAGACTTGCAAGATTCAACGTGGAAACCGATGAAGAAGATTCTCATGACGGCTTCAGTGGACTTCCGATTCCCGCTGCTGCAGGAGTCATCGCTTCGTTTCCAATCGGTTTGAAGACTCTGAAAAGCCTACTCGATTCCACCGACGAAGCGGGTAATGTGAGCTCATCGTGGGTCGGACCAATCGCAGAAGTGCTATTGCCAACATTAGCCGTCATTCTTCCGTTTATCACGTTGGCAACCGCAATCCTGATGGTGAGTCGTATTCCGTATCCTCACGTGTTCAATCAAATTCTGAAGGGGAACCAAGGGCGAGCTCAATTGCTTCAGTTGGTGTTTACTTTGGCACTCGTGTTTCAGGTTCGTGGCATGGCAGTTCCATTTCTTCTGTGCTGGTTCGCATTTGCTGGTCCGATCAAGTTGTTCTGGCGGCTGAAAATCAAAAAGCAGGCAACACAAACAGCTGAAACCTAACCACAAAAAAGCAAACACCGTGGACGATTTGCCAAAGCACGGCCCACAAATGGCAAGAGCGAAGTGGCTGGTGAAGGGGTCTAGCAGGCTGTAGAAAAGGTAACCCGACGCGTCAGCAAGGGATTTGCATCCACCTTCCTCTGGTTTCTGTCCTTCGCTGATCGTCTGAATTTAGGGATTTTACGGGCTATGCTGCCGAACAGCCTGCCGGAAGGCTTTCCGCAACCAGCACGTCCGACCAGATTTACAAGTCGCAAGAAAAGGGATTGGACGGATCTGGAGTTCCCATGGTGTCACAGGTTATGATGTGAAAGACTCTGTCTGTCGAATTTTCACATGACAAACCGGTTTTGCTGGTGTGAAGACAGTCAACACCTCTCAAGCCGAACAGAGTTTGCTTCTGCGACAGATTCAAACAAACGAATCGGTATTTTGTAATTAGACTTCCACTACCACAGCGGCCCGCTCATGCAACTTCATACTGCGATCGGCTTGTTTACATCTGCCGTCATCTCTCTTGGTTCGGCCTGCACTGCCATGGCACAGGCTCCACCTT
>CAYTUE010000156.1:0-7950 GCA_964441085.1 uncultured Planctomycetaceae bacterium | reverse complement strand
CACCCCCTGTCGCCTCCGATATGCCATCAAAATCTTGAGAGACGAACGGTCATGTCACTTACCAGATGGCGGGCGGCAAACCTTCTCCAACTCAACCACCCCATTCGACTTTGGGTTGCGGATGAGTATTCCTTGGCTGAGTGTTTTGAAGCTGCCGCACTTCACTAACCAAAGCCGCCGTTTCTTCTGTTGTCGCAGCCACCGAAAGCGCGAACTGAAACGTGACAGATTCTTCAGAATTTAAGTTCAATACTCGACCGTATTCTCGTTCCACGCTTCTTAAATTGGGAAACCCGGTTGCTGGTTCCAATCCCGTACAATAACCATCCGCTTCTGCTTGAGTATTCTTCCATACAACCAAATACGGCAACGTATTTGTATCAAACCTTAACGACACCGCTTTATCTGCGGCCGAATTCTGCAGTACAGCCAAGCTGCGACCAGCGGTGTCAGCAATCGCCTTCGAAAAGTAAACCTGTTCTGCATATCCGACTTCAGGTTCGAGATACGTTTCCCAATCAGCCAGACCTTCAACGGCTCGAACATCTCGAGGGGCCACTTCTGTTGCAGCAATGTGAACCTTCGAATCACCTTCTAGAAACGGACGTCCCACATTGCAGTGATAAAGCATTTCAACTTCAGCCTTCGACGATGCGAGATTTTGAACCGTGTCTTCGATCTCAAAACTGTTGCTATCGATCCATGTTGTGAGTTTGGAAGTCAGTCTTAAGTGTCCTCCAAAAACACTGGCTTCGTCCACGATTCCTGTCACCGTGATACGGCCATCATCCGTCACTTCGACACTGACATCATGAGCGGGTAAATTCGCCACCTGCCCGTGCACAGGCAAAAACTGTTCAAACACGACATTGCCATCTGCATCTTTGATGGTGTCGGTTCCAGGAGCACCGTTCCAACCCATCCCGCAGCGACACAGCAATTCATTAAACCCATCCAGCCAGCCGATACCACCTCGCCGGTTCGCATCAATGAACGCTGGGTTCACGGGACGTTGAACGGGCGACTTCCATTGCAAAGGCAGGCCAGCGACGTCCGCTTTCCAAATCCCCATGCCTCGAGTCGGCAAAATCGCCAGCTTACTACAGCCGTTGTCTAGCCAAATCACGTCCACACCTTCTGATAAGCCACCATGCATTCTTTGCATGCGAACAGACCAGTCGGACGATGTCCCGACGGAAATTGCTTCGGCATTGATGACTGTTTTCAGATCGTGAATACCATCGTCTGTCTTCAGAAGTTGAAACTGACCGCTCATTGCGAAAACTCTCTGTTTTTCTATTTTAGAAGGCCCCATCGGACCTCTTGGATTTCGACGAATCCTACTGGATGATCAAAAACTGATGAAATTCAATCGGCAAGTAGGTTCGCTGTCTCATTCGGATGACTAAAACACTTGGCAAACGATGCAACTTGCATTTCTTCGGCAATCTGGCTGCAATTCAGTTCTGCCAGTGCTTTAAAATTAAAACCTTTTTCCAAGGCTATCAAATCTATGAACTTTCGACGAATCGCTTTCACGTTTGCGGCCGCCGCGTTTGCGGCCATGCCGGTTGCCAACGCAGCCGATCTCGATCTCGGTTTAAAAAAAACCTACAAAGCTCGCATCGTTGCAGAAGGTTTAAACAATCCCTCTTCTGTCACATTTAGTCCCGCCGGACTGCTCACCGTTTGTGATTCAGCGAACGGCCAAGTGGTCACCATCGAAGACGGAAAAGTCACTCCATACATCACCGGTTTCCCAACAGAATACTGGAAAACTGATGCCGAAACCGGAACCAAACGGTTCAAACTCGGTCCACTGTCATCTGTCTGGGTCAACGAAAAGACGTTAGCTGTGACCAACGCAGGACTCGGCGACGGAGCAGAAACCGTGCTCATGTTCGATGGTTCTGGAACAGTCGCAGATGGAATCGCCACCAACCCTGTTGGCCCCACATCAGACGATCCCAAAGACAAAGGCGAAGGCAACTTAACTGGCCTGAGTCTATCAGAAGATGGCAGCACCATCTTTGTTGCCGGCCAAGGTGCTGACGCAAAGACATGGATTCTGTCAGTCGACATCGCAGCAAAGAAACTCGCTGGCTTGGCTTCAGCCGATGACGCTGGCATCGAAGTGAATTCCCCCATGGCAACATTGCCAATGAATAAGACGACTGTGTTGGCGTTGTATTCAGGAGCTGGCGGAAAAGACGATGGCTTAATTGTTCAGTGGAACATCAAGACTGGCAAAATGGTTCAGAAGTGGACCCTGCCAGGCCTGACTGATCCCATGGGCATGGCTTTTATTCCCGGCACCAAAACTCTTGCTGTCGTCGACAACAATTGGGCACTCACCAGTGTTCAAGCCGGTCGACTTGCTCGCGTCACCCTGCCCCGAAAAAACAATGATTCGGGCGAAGCCAAAGTACAAATCATCGCCGACAAACTTCAAGGGCCAATCAGCTGTGCGTTCGGTCCCGATGGAGACCTCTACATTGCTCAACTGGGGGCAGAATTTGACAAAGGCATGGGACAAATCATTGCCGTGTCAGGAATAAAAGCACGTGCGAAACAGAGGAAAAAGAAAGATCAGTAACTGATCCAGATTGGCACAAACGCAATCAAATCAAGCGTGATTCAGCAGTCGCTGAATCACGCTTTTTTCATGCACAATCGTATCAGCCAAAACGGTTTTCCAATTCGGTTAACCCACCAACCAAGGAGCAATCACCAAAGCTGTGACAGAAACTAACTTCAGCAAAATGTTGAGCGCGGGCCCCGAGGTATCTTTGAACGGGTCACCAACAGTGTCTCCAACCACAGAGGCTGCATGAGCCGCCGTACCTTTTCCTAATGTTTCTGAGCCGACCACAGCCCCCGCTTCAATCATCTTCTTGGCATTGTCCCATGCTCCGCCTGCGTTGGACTGAAAGATCGCGAGTAGCACTCCACTCACAGTCACGCCCGCCAAAAGGCCACCCAGCATTTCAGGCCCGCCTGTGAATCCCGTGATGATGGGAGCAATAATCGCCAACAGCCCCGGAAGTACCATTTCTTTCAACGATGCTCGAGTGGAAATGGCCACACACTTATCGTGCTCCACTTTTCCCATCGCATCCGCCATGACTGTTGAATCACTGGCCGACCATTCTGATGGAGCAACGCCAGCGTTTCTTCTGCAGACTTCAAGAGCCGATTTCAGTTCGGGAATGTCGGCAAACTGACGACGAACTTCTTCAATCATTTTCATGGCGGCTCGCCCCACCGCCTGCATCGCCAAAGCCGAAAACAGAAAAGGCAACATGGCTCCAATCAATAGCCCCGACATCACCAAAGGTTGAGCAATATTGATGGCCGTCATGGGACCAACAGTTCCGTCTGCTGCGGTCACTTGAACCGTCGCCATGTATGCGGCAAACAACGCCAAAGCAGTCAGAGCAGCCGAACCAATCGCAAAGCCCTTACCAACCGCAGCTGTCGTATTTCCAACCGCATCCAGTTCATCCGTGCGTTGCCGAACTTCGGCAGGCAACTGAGTCATTTCTGCAATTCCACCCGCGTTATCTGCGATGGGGCCATAAGCATCCACGGCCAGCTGGATGCCTGTATTCGACAACATGCCAACCGCAGCAATGGCAATCCCGTAAAGCCCCGCCAGATGATAGGCCCCCATGATCGCGGCAGCGATCAACAAAATGGGAATCGCCGTCGACATCATGCCCACTCCAAGCCCCGAAATAATATTTGTGGCTGCTCCCGTGACAGACTGTTCCACGATGCCTCGAACGGGCTTCTTGCCAGTTCCCGTGTAGTATTCTGTGACGTAGCCAATGGCCAAACCACAAACCAAACCAATCAAAGTGGCTAAGAAAACGCCGATACGGCTAAGTTCCTGACCGGCGAAATTCCACGATTCTGGCAGCACCATCATGATCACACCCAGACTTCCCAGCAACATGATCGCCGCCGCAACCAGTTCTCCACGGTTCAACGCTCGTTGAGGATTTGATGTTTCATCACCTTGCACGAAAAACGTACCAACGATGGATGCCAGAACTCCAATCGCAGCAAGAAACAAGGGCAGCAACGTGGCTGATAATCCAGACCAACCATCGTCGTGAAATTCTCTTAAAACGGCGTAGCTGGAACCAAGAACCATGGCCCCGATGATCGAACCCACATAGCTTTCAAACAGGTCGGCTCCCATGCCCGCAACATCTCCCACGTTGTCACCAACATTGTCGGCAATCGTTGCGGGATTCAAAGGATGATCTTCCGGAATACCGGCTTCCACTTTGCCAACTAAGTCTGCTCCCACATCCGCCGCTTTTGTATAGATCCCTCCGCCCAGTCGAGCGAACAAAGCGACAGAAGATGCTCCAAACGAAAAACCGGTCAGCACATTGATGATGCGTTTTACGTTGCCTGTATCCACACCAAACTTGTTGGCATAAAACAGAAACAAACTTCCGAGACCAACAACACCCAAACCAACAACTGCCAATCCCATCACGCTTCCACCACTGAAAGCGATTTTCAGAGCAGCTCCGATTCCCGTTCGAGCTGCCTGAGCTGTGCGAACGTTGGCCTGAGTGGCGATTCGCATTCCGAAAAAACCGGCCATCCCAGAAAACAGGGCTCCCATCGCGAATGACAGAGCGATCAACGGATGAGAATCTTCTCGGTGTCCCATCATGAAAAGCAGACCGCCCACAGCAAGTAAGAAGACCAGCAGAACGCTATATTCAGCCTTCAAAAATGCCATCGCACCGACCTGAATTTGACCTGCGATACGTCGCATGTCTTCGGTGCCACTGTCTTGTGCAACCACCCACCAATAGCGATAGGCGGCGAAGATTAATCCGGCTGCGCCTAGGATTGGAACGCTGTAAGCTGCGATACCCATAAGATGCTCATTTCATCTGAATACATCATGTTAAATATGAATCAGCGGGTATTAACAAATGCACCACCAATCAGAAAGGCTTCACGGCTTGCTGTTTTTGTGAAGACTATAAAATAAGACCTCTGCGGCCTTACAATCCAAACATGTCAGGCGGTTCGCAGAAGGTCGGTGATCGTCCCTATTTGTTGTGGTTTCAACGACCACACATCCATGGCACGCTTGCCGCACCACCCGCGAGCGAGTCAAGTACCCACCCTAATGGGCCAGCTTGAATCATTTCAGTCACACAATCAGCTTTCACTCAGCATCTCGCATTCACTTTCAAAATTCAGTGAAACCGATGCAGGCCAACCCACCCAGTTCAAAACGCAGAATTGACGCGTTTTTTGTAATGGCTTGCCCCATTTTGTCTCAATGCTGATTCCCGCTGATGTCAGTAATGGCATCCCGCCGAAATCCGCCGCAAGTCGCCTGCGTTGAAAAAGGGGACTGGTACAATCTGGTGAGTCGATTGGCTGGTGAAATTCGCCTGACTGGCCTTCCCCTTCAAAACAATCCTGCGATCTTTCTGATCCCATTTTCCAAAAGGAACTTATTGCATGAGCATGGCCATTACTGCGGTTCACGCACGCGAAATTCTTGACAGCCGAGGTAATCCTACTGTTGAAGTCGACATTCAAGTGGAAGACGGTTCCATCGGCCGCGCGGCTGTTCCCAGCGGAGCAAGCACGGGAGCTCACGAAGCCTGCGAACTACGAGACACCGACGCCAAAGATCGTTACTTGGGCAAAGGTGTTCAACAAGCCGTTCAAAATGTGAACGAAGAAATTGCAGACGCAATCATCGACCTCGATGTTTGTGATCAGGCAACCATCGATAACGTCATGCTGAAACTGGATGGCACAGACAACAAGTCTCGTCTGGGTGCCAACGCCATCTTAGCCTGTAGCCTTGCAGCCGCTCACACAGCTTCCAAAGTGAGCTTTCTGCCATTGTTCCGATACTTGGGTGGTGTCGGAGCTAACTGCTTGCCTGCTCCCATGATGAACATCATCAATGGTGGCGAACACGCAAATAACGGCATCGACATTCAAGAATTCATGGTGATGCCTCTGGGTTTCAACACCTTTGGAGAATCCTTGCGAGCCGGCACAGAAGTTTTTCATGCTCTGAAAAAAGTCTTGGCAGGCAAAGGCCTTTCCACAGCCGTGGGCGACGAAGGTGGATTTGCTCCCGACCTGAAAACCAACCAAGAAGCGATCGACGTCATCCTGACTGCCATCGAAAACGCGGGCTACACTCCGGGCGAACAAATTAAGATCGCTTTGGACTGTGCTGCGTCTGAATTCCACAAAGACGGCACGTACACTTTGGAAGGCAAAGCCATTGATTCCGACGGCATGTGCGAAATGCTGGCATCATGGGTCGACAAATACCCAATCTGCAGCATCGAAGACGGCCTCGACGAAGATGATTGGGATGGCTGGAAAAAACTAACCGATGCCATCGGCAGCAAATGCCAGCTTGTGGGTGACGACCTGTTTGTTACCAATGCGACTCGCCTGAAGCGGGGAATCGACAACGGCGTAGCCAACAGTATCTTGGTGAAAGTCAACCAAATCGGTACTCTGACCGAAACCATCGAAGCCGTTCAACTGGCTTACAAAAACGGCTACACGGCTGTCATGAGTCATCGTTCGGGTGAAACCGAAGACACAACCATCGCAGACCTCGCTGTTGCCTTGGGAACAGGTCAAATTAAGACGGGTTCTGCCAGCCGAACAGACCGAATCTGCAAGTACAACCAGTTGCTTCGCATCGAAGAAATCTTGGGCGACACAGCAACCTTTGGCGGCACCATTTAATCAGAGCACTGGCCCTTGAAGCTGATGCTAGTCACCGTCATTCGGCGGTCGAAATCTGAAAGCCCTGCTGAGTTTCCTCAGCAGGGCTTTCTTTATGCGCTCAAAATATAGTGACACAGACAGTCCAAAAGAAACACAGACAAGGCTCAACGGCCAGTCAGGTCAGTCGGGCTGTAAGGGACAATTGCAGAAACAAGAGGGATTCAGTTGCCATCAGCCAAAGCGGATCTCAGCCGATCACTACCAACTGTCGATGCCATGATAGGCAACCGCGTGGCCAGTAAATCATGATCGAATCCACAGCACCACTCACCCCCAACCCAACTGATCCCAATCCGGATCTTTCACTTAATGCTGCGCCCAAACTCCCAGAACACTCTTGGCTCGTGTCTCTGTCTTTTTGGGGCACTTTGCTTGTTGCTGCAGCGATCTATGGTTCGGTCGCACTGTCTCCCAAGTTCTGCGTCTGGAATCGAGTCCGATTGGAACAACAGCGAAACGCAGAACGACTTACGGTCCTAGAAACAGAAGTGGGCTATCTCGAACGAGTCGAACAGGCTCTTGCCACCGACCCTGAATTTCGTCGCCAAGCATCTGGTGCCAATTCAAAAACAGATTCCCGTTCTGAACTGATCCCTGTCAGCGGTAACCTCCTGTTCGGCAATCAAGCGGCGCCCATTGAAACTGCTCCACAGCTCGCTTCCATCCCTCGATATCACGTGCTTGCGGAACAACTGGCGACAGATCGCGCGCTCCGAAACTCACTGCTTATCCTGACCGCACTTCTGACCTTCTTCGCTTTTGCCATACTGAATGATGCGGGCACAAGTCTTGTTGTGGCAGGAAAACAGACTCTGCAGTCTGCTGTGTCTTGGCCTTTCCAACGCTATCGAAAACCGGCTGAAATTCAGCCCGTTCAACATCCTGAACAGATACATGCTGAACAGAGAGCCGTAGAGCGACCAGACACCAACACAGAAGAACATGAAACACAACTTGCTCACCCAACATCAAAGCAGGCATGAACACGTTTTGAATGGTCGTACTGCAGCGTGACTGAAAATTTCTGGCGCACAAAAAAAGACCGAAGTCATTGACTTCGGTCTTTCTCTTTGTGACAGGCAGCCAAGTCGAACGGCTACTCTGGCTGATCAGAATACATAAATCCCATGATATCAG
>CAYTUE010000155.1:5852-8081 GCA_964441085.1 uncultured Planctomycetaceae bacterium | reverse complement strand
GGCGGTCACTCCAGATCAATCTGTTCCATTATATCCCAATCCACCATATCCCAATCCACCGTCTGAAACGTTTCTGGACCTCGCTCCGCCGCCAGACGTGAATTCGCCATCACCGAACTTCGGTGCCAATCAGCCAAGTCCATTGAAGCAACCACCAGTCACATCGGGGCATTCTTTCTACAAAACTCAACCAGGCATGTCTGGTTTTCGAGCCACCGTTGAAAAAGATGCGACCAATTGGATTTCGCCCTATGCGGCTCGAGCCGATCAAGCGGTCACCGAAATGAATACCGATCTGATTCCCGCATTAGAAGCAATGCCCAAGAACTTTCATCCTTGGTGGGATTCCATTGTTCGCAAAGCCGTGAATCCTCGCGCAGCAACGATGCAGGTCAATGTCAGCAACTTAATCAAGGATGCATTGCTGTATTCTCCTCAGGTGGTCGCCATTCAGGCCGAGCCAGAAGTACAGTACCGCATCATTACCCAAGAAGCCGCTCGTTTTGACTGGACCGCTTTTCTCGAAACAACCTACAACGATCAGAATGATCCGATTGGAAACGAACTGACCGCGGGAGCGGGCCGAGACCGATTGATCACCAGACAATGGCAGTTTTCCGGTGGAGTACGCCGTCGCAATGAAATTGGCGGTGAAATTGAAGTGAGTCAAGACTTCGGTCATGAAAACCAGAACTCGATCTTCTTCACTCCCAACAACCAAGCGTCCTCACGCTTGGAACTTAGCTACCGTCAGCCATTGCTAGACGGAGCAGGTCGAGCATTCAATCAAAGTGAAATTGTGCTCGCTCGGATCGAAGCAAATTCATCCGAAGATGAAGTCGTTGATGCTTTGCAAGACCACTTGATTCAAGTGACGACGGCTTACTGGACCCTGTATCGGTCTCGAGCCGAATTTTTTCAACGGCAAAAGCTGTTGATCTCATCACAGGATGTGCTTAACCGTCTGCAAGGGCGAGCACAAGTGGACACCATTCCTCGACAAATCCTGAGAGCGCAAGCTGCCGTAGCACGAGCAAAAACGGGAATTCGCAGAACGCTCGCTCAGGTCAAAGACTCAGAAGCTCAACTGCGACTGTTGGTCAATTCTCCAGGCATGTTAAACGGCGGACCGATCGAACTGCTTCCGCTTGAAGCTCCTGAAAGCACAACTGAATCGGCTGACCTACGCAGTATTTTACAAACGGCTTTGTTTAATCGAGCGGACATTTCTGCCGCGATTCGTCAGATGAGAGCTGCTGGAGTTCGTTTAGGAGTGAGTAAAACAGAACTGCTACCACGACTGGACTTTTTGGTTTCCACGTACGTCGCCGACCTTTCAGGAGGTTCAAACTTGGGCAGCGCTTTGCGAGGTCAATACACAGATAATCGTCCTGGCTACAGCGTGGGTTTTGAATTCGAAGTGCCGTTAGGAAACCGAGCTGCTCGAGCCCGTAACGAACAACGCCAGTGGGAACTGAAGCGCGCCATCAATGTGTTTCGAGCAACCGTCGAAAGGTCGTTGACCGACGTCGAAATTGGACGCCGAGAAGTCGAAACCGCTCATGCAGAAATGATCAGTCGTTTTCATAGTATGTCTGCGGCCAACCAAGAATCGATCTATCTCAAAGACCGATTCGATGTGTTTCCAGAAGCCGAAAATTCAGCCATCTTGCTCCTAGAAGACTTGCTGAATTCTTTTGAACGATTGGCGAATGAAGAATCTGATTTTGTCAGAGCTCAAGTGGATCACGCTTTGGCTTTGATCGAATTAAAACAGTTAATGGGAACACTGCTGAGATCTCGGCATGATCGCCCTTCCATCGATTCTTCTCATCAAAAATGGGTTCAAGAACGCTTGCAAACTCGAGCCCCCGGCCCCGTGGATCAATCACGGCGAAGTGTGGCCAATGCAAGGTTGAACGATCGAACAACCAGTCAGCCGTCTGCAAATGCTCGACAGCAAACAGACAACACGGGTGGACAGTCTTCTTCTGCTGCTTCGCTTTCAGACGAACAGATCAGTCGGCTGAGAGCACAGGCACACGAAAAGTCAAAAATTCAGCAAACGTCGGCTCAACGATCCGCAGATCTGTCTGTTCCTCGGCGAGAACCCATTCCTGCTTACCCCACAACTTGGAATCGTAATCCTTCGAACAGGTAAGTCGCGATGACGCATGGCACCGTAACAATCTGAGAAGCAGATTGAATTCAAGCCCAACTGAACAAAGC
>CAYTUE010000155.1:0-5752 GCA_964441085.1 uncultured Planctomycetaceae bacterium | reverse complement strand
ACCGCTGAACAAAGACCCGACATCGCTTATGCCTGACCCATTCACACGACCCATGTCAGCGAAAGCACAAGGACTTCTGTAACCGTTATGCCCGCTGTTCCTACAGTTTCTGAACGCCTTTTTCGCCGGTTCAGTCCGGGCCGGCGACGTGCGCAGTTGCTGCAACGAATTCGAGACGCTGCGGATTCGCATTCCACAAAAACAGATTCCTTATTGCTGCAAGCCGTCTACGAACAAAAAGCCGCCAGGCGCATTGTTGGTGAAGTCAGCCCTGCGGATTTGCTTGTCGGAGGTCTCGCCTTGGCCTGCGAAGCATTACGTCGCAGCAAAGGCATTCGGTTGTACGATGTGCAGCTCATTGCCGCCATGGAATTGGCTCAAGGCCGCATTGCTCAAATGCAAACCGGAGAAGGCAAAACCTTTGTGGCCATCACATCGGCGGCTGTACTGGCACTGGAAGGCAAAGGAGTTCACGTGATGACTCCCAATAGCTATCTTGCCGAACGAGACGCCGAAGAAGCGGCTCCTGTGCTCTCCGTCCTCGGTTTGGATGTTGGTCTCACCGTCGAACAAGATTCCGATGAAAACAAATACGCGGCTTACTGCTGCGATGTTACCTATGGCACCGGACATGAATTTGGATTCGACTACCTTCGAGACCAAGTGACTTTGCGAAAACAGGCAGCCGCAGCCCCCGGAAGCCAACTTCTGGAACGCTTAGGCACTTCGGAACTCGTCGACCGACATACCATTCAGCGGGGTCTGAATTACGCGATCGTTGATGAAGCCGACAGCGTGATGATCGATGACGCTGGTTCTCCGCTCGTGTTAAGTGCGTCTGTTCCGGGAGAAGCTCCGGATGCTGAAGTTCATCGACAGGCTCGCCAAATCGTACTGGCAATGCAAGCGGAGACTCACTTTCGCATCGAACCCTCGAATGGACAGTTGCAACTGTTGCCCGAAGGTCTCGCATTCGCAAAAGAATCTCGCCAGCAGCTTCCGGCCGGGCAACGACTCAGACCTTGGAAAGAATACCTGCAACAAGCATTGCGAGCCGAACATTTGTTTGTGCGAGACGTTCAATACATCGTGCAAGAAGACAAAGTGAAAATTGTCGATGGCAGTACAGGACGCATCTTTGACGATCGTTCCTGGCAGGATGGCTTACACCAAGCCATTCAAGTGAAGGAACAAATTCCCATTGAACCCGAAATGGTTGCATTGGCTCGTATCAGTCGCCAAAGACTGTATCGGCAGTACGATTTCCTGTGCGGAATGACGGGCACAGCAACGGGCTGCGAATCTGAATTTCGCCAAATTTACAGACGCACAATCTCGCCCATTCCGTTAAACCGTCCGTCTCAAAGGAACGTGCTTCCCATGAGATGTTTTGTGTCGGCAGAAGCCAAGTTTAAGGCGATCAGCGAAGAAATTCGCCTCAGATATCCCACTGGGCAAGCGGTACTGGTCGGAACTCAAACGATCGCCGATAGCCAACGGCTGGCAAAAGAACTGGAAGCTGCAGGGTTACCGTTTCAAATTCTCAACGGCCTGCAGTCTGCAGAAGAAGCAGAAATTGTTGCTGCCGCGGGCCAGAAAGGCTCCATCACACTGGCAACCAATTTGGCGGGGCGAGGAACCGATATTTCGATTGCAGAAGAAGTGCTCGCAGTTGGCGGATTGCATGTGATTGTGACCGAATGCCAGATTTCCAGTCGAATGGACCGCCAGCTAACGGGCCGCTGTGGCCGCCAAGGGCAACCCGGGAGTTGCCAAACATTCGTTTCTGCAGAAGATGAGCTTTTGCAAAAGCACGGCGAATGGCTGGTATCGGCAATTCAGCGAGACGCCGCAGGTGGACTTGAAGCGCGGGCATCATTTGAACCTGCTGTCAGACGAATTCAGGCATCTGCAGAACGGGGTCAATATTTGTCTCGGTTGAATTTGTTGCAACAAGAAACTTCAGTCGATGAACTGCTACAGACCGGCTAAACTGGTCGCTTGCCTTACCAATTCTTACCAATTGGGCTCGCCAGGAAATCAAAAGGTGGTGTCTTTCCATTCTTCTGATATGCAAAGACAATTCAGCATTCTCGGCTTGCCTTCTTATCCCCATCTGCCTTCTTATCTCCATCTGCCGTCCGTAGCGGATTGCCTCACAGGTTCACATTATGTCTGACTTTCCATTTGCAGAAGAACTTCAAGTGGCTCTGGCTGCTGTTCGTCAAGCCGCGATTGCCTGCCGTTCAGTGCAAGACGGAATCACAACGGAATCTTTGGACAAAAAAGACAAGAGCCCCGTCACTGTCGCAGACTTCGCCAGCCAAGCCATCATTTGTAAGGCTTTGCTGGATGCATTCCCTGATGATCCCGTCATCGGCGAAGAAGGTGCGGCCGAACTTCGCACAGAAAACGGGGCCAACTTCTTAAACCAAGTTGTCGCCGAATGCCAAAACGCAGGCTGTGAAGGTTCTGCTGACGATGTCTGCGATTGGATTGATCGAGGCAACTTGCAGGAATACCGACAACGTTTTTGGACCTTAGACCCAATCGATGGCACCAAAGGATTTCTCCGCAAAGAACAATACGCGATTTCATTGGCGCTGGTTGTGGATGGGCAAATCCAAGTTGGCATTTTGGGATGCCCCAATATGCCAACCGCTGCCGACGACGCAAATGCTCCCCAAGGAATTCTGGCATGGGCGACTCAAGGACAGGGCAGTTTCTACTTGCCCTTAGATCAACAAGATGCCACCGCCAAAGTATTACGAGTATCAGAAACAGCCGACACGACAGACGCCAAATTCTGTGAGTCTGTGGAATCTGGCCACAGTTCACACAGTTGGTCGGGCCAAATCGCGGAAAGCTTGGGCATCACAAAAGAACCGTTTCGAATCGACAGTCAGTGCAAGTACTTGGCGGTCGCGATGGGATCGGCTGACATCTATCTGCGACTGCCAACTCGTCCTGGCTATGTGGAAAAAATTTGGGACCACGCAGGAGGCATTTTGATTGTTGAAGAAGCGGGGGGAACCGTTTCGGATATTGCTGGCAAGTCTATTGAATTGACTCACGGAGCCACATTGAATTCCAACGAAGGAATCGTGGTCACGAATGGACGGTTCCACGACCAAGTCGTATCTGCTGTCACAGAAAAACGCCCCGCGAAATAAACATTCAGACGGGCAAGCAACCGAACTGTCGAACAACCAAACCGTCAAGCCCCAAACTGTCAAACCCCAAGCTGCCAAACCGTTGATTCGATTGATGCACGGACGGGAAAACCGTTCGTGCAATCAACGGTCTTTAAAATGTGTGTCCTTCCTGAGGACCATCTTTTGTATGAGTCAACACTTCGGGGCCATTTTCGGTCATCAACACAGTGTGTTCAAACTGAGCCGAAAGTTTGCGGTCCATCGTTCGCACGGTCCAGCCATCATCTTTATCCAGCTTGGTTCGCCAACCGCCGACGTTCAGCATCGGTTCGATGGTAAAGCATGTGCCCGGATGTAGGAGATAGCGATTCGATGGCTTCTGGGGAAAATGAGGAATGCCTGGGTCTTGGTGAAATTCTTGACCAATGCCATGTCCCTGGTATTCTCGAACCACGGAGTAGCCCATCTTGCGAGCGAAATCATGGATGGCGCGACCAATCAAAGTCACCGGCTTGCCCGGCTTTGCCGCTCGAATCCCAATCCACAGTGAATCAAAAGTGGTTTGCACCAAACGTTTGGCTTCTGCCGTGACATCACCAATCATGAAGGTTTCTGATTGGTCACCAAACCAACCGTCCACGATCGTCGTGATATCCACGTTCACGATGTCGCCATCTTGAAGAGCACGTTCGTTTGGAATTCCGTGGCACACGACTTCGTTGACACTCGTGCAAATCGCCTTCGGGTAGCCATGGTAGCCAATGCAAGCAGGTGTGTGGCCGTGGTCTCGCGTGTATTCTTCGGCCAACTTATTCAGCTGGTCTGTGGTGGTGCCCGCCTGCACATGAGGTCTCAGAAAATCCATCAGTGACGCGTTAAATTCACTCGCCGCGCGCAGTTGAGCTACCTGAATCGGGTCTGTGTAGGTCGGAATTTTCTTGATCAAAGGCGACAAGGTAACAGATTCCTGAAAGGAGATTTCTGAGAGGCAAGATTGGTCGAAGATTATTGCGAGCTGTTCGCACTGAGTACAGTCTGAGGCTCAGGTTTCACGTCGACAAATCAGCATTGCATGTGACATGGTCAGTCTTTGGGAAAACCAGAAATCCGCATTTCTGCCTGAGGAGGCTCTTGAAATACCGGTCCTCTGACGCGTCAGTTACCTAGGGTGGGGGCTTCGTCTGCCACTGAATTTATGGTCATTCAACTCGGCGGGTGGGGGCTTGTCCTAGGTGGCTGTGGCCCTCATAACTGTGGCCCCATAATTATGGCCCCATAATTATGGCCCCATAATTGCGATCCCGTGAAACAGGATTTCAAACCAGCCACACCGTCTCCGTGCTGGCAAAACAACCATCAAATGAGGCGGTTTTTAACGACAGGTTTTGCAAATTATTGAGATGAGTGTGTGTTCACCTGAAGCAGCATTTCCGCCAGCCGAAAATCGTCTGCTGTGGTAATCTTCAGGTTTCGAGACCAGCCGGGATGCACAAAAACATTTTTGCCGCTGGCTTCCACCAAAGAAGCTTCGTCTGTGAAAAGCGAAAGATCGTCCGCCATTTCAAACGCGTTCTGCAAAATGCGACGCTGAAAAACTTGAGGGGTTTGAGCAAGTCGCAAAGGTTGGCGATCAACGGTGCCCACAATTTTGTTGTCTGCCGAAACCTGCTTAACGGTACTGGTCACAGGGATTCCGGGAATCACACTGCCGTGCTTTTCTGCGGCAGCAAACAGTTCCACCAAACCAGATTCCGTTAGCAAAGGCCGTGCTGCATCATGCACGGCAATGTACTCAGCATCGCTGGTGATTGCTCGAATACCATTCTGCACAGACGCCGCTCGGCACGCACCTCCAGAAACAACCTTCACTTCTCTGGCTTGAATGTCGTCCTGAAATTTTGCTTCGAAGGCAGATCGGTCCTCCGCAGACAGCACAAGCACAATTTCAACCACAGACTTTACTGCGACAAAATGATCCACTGTGCGTTGCCAAATGGGAATTCCAAGCAACGAAACAAAGGGCTTCTTTTGTTCAAACCCAACAAACCGACTACTGTCGCCAGCGGCCGGAATGATGACAGCAAACGTCGACATAAAAAGAGGCTCCCGTTCGAAATGATCTATGACACGAAAAGCACGTTGTACTCGATGTGAATGCTCAGCACCAAGCATGACTGTCACCAAGCATGACTGTCACCAAGCACGACAGTCACCAAGCACGACAGTCACCAAGCACGACAGTCACCAAGCACGACAGTCATCGCCGCCGAACGTGTCATTAGATGTCAACCGCCTGTCCAGCAACGTTCAATGTTTGCCCCGAGCATCCGAGTCATTTTGTGGCGTGATTTCTTTTCGGCGGAACGGCATGACAGGAAAACTGGCGAAGTTTTGCGGAATTTGGTAGCTGAATCTGGTATCTGAAATGGTTCTCAAACCAGCGGATCGGCCATTTTCCTCGGGAAATCACCGCCTGCTGGCAAGCCCCAGCGGCCTCGGTAATTGCATTCCAGCCCCCGACAGCTAACATTGCCTACGATTCTCTGGCTGAACGTGATCGTGTTGGATAGGAACCGGCGTGTCAGGGGTGGCCCAAT
>CAYTUE010000154.1:2047-8143 GCA_964441085.1 uncultured Planctomycetaceae bacterium | reverse complement strand
TGCTCTGGAGAGGACTTGAACCTCCACGGGCTTACGCCCACATGCCCCTCAAGCATGCGTGTCTACCAATTCCACCACCAGAGCAATCTGGTTTCTACCGCCAAGCTTCTACTGCCCGGTTTTTATTGCTCCATGTTATCACAAAGAGGTGATCACAGAGGGCTCAATGATTGTTGTGGTCAATAACAGTCTTTATCAATGACTGTTATCCACCGATCGTTGTGACGAGGACATCGCAACGAATCATCATTCGGCAGGACGGGAACGATATCAATCTGTCGGCTGAACAATCAACCGAATTCACAAGCCTTTTTCGTTGTCCTGCAGAAAGTCGCTTTTTCCCACGTCAGAGCCCGCACAAGTGACCTTGGGATGATTTCAGCGGCCACCAGAACAGTCATCATTCTAATGACAGCCGCCAAAATTTGCCAATTTCACTCAGCAAGTCGCCTACTGACAGCTGATTTCCGCCATCGGGGCGAGATTCGCAGGCAAAACATGGCATTTTGTTAAGCTAATGCCAGTGAAGGCTGCGACCTTCTGAGCCCACACGACGGTAAATTGGCTCACCAAGTGGCAAAAACTGCCACAACCTCACTCCCGGCCTTTCCCTAAACCCCCGGTTTTATTAGATTTTCCAAACCGGGCCGGTGACATTGCTGCAAACGCGCAGAATCGACCGGTTGTATGGAGACAAGTCTCCCTGATCGGCAGCCAGTTTGGCGGTAAGTTGCCTACCACACTGGTCGGACAAGGTGTTCGAAATGTCGCAGAATGGAGCATTCAGAAGGGAGGCTGACACATGCCATACGAAGCTCAAAGGTTTATTCACGCAGCCAATGTCCGGCTGGATGTGCCCGTAAGTGTTCATCTGTCCGAACAGCTCACAGATGAACTGCGACACGCACTCGAAGATGCGACTCTGACATCTTTCGATTTTGTTGTGCAAGCGTGCCTTGATCGAAAGGTCGATTACTTGCTGCTGTCTGGCAACGTTTTCCCCGAAGCCGATCGTTCTCTTCGAGCTCGTTTGACCTTATTGAACGGGTTCCGCCGACTCAACAAACAGCATATCCCCGTCTTTGTCATTCCTGGCGACGCAGACCCCGCCGAAGCATGGCGAGCGATTCCGGAAATGCCCGAAAACGTCACGATTTGTTATAGCTCGAACCCTGAACCCGAAACGTTGATTCGTAACAAGCGAATGATCACAGCCGTTTCGTCATCGATGTGGTACGGGGCCACGGATGCGTTTGGCATTCGAGTCATTAGTCGAAGCGATGATGGGCTGGATCCATTCCGCATCGGAATTGTGAGTCGAGCCAAGTACGATGAGTCTCGCCGAATGGCTGCAATGTCGGCTGCCAGCGACGAAGACTTTTTGAATGTGGGATCCGATAGCGCCGAAGACGATCCTGCAGAAGCCGAAACGGCCAACGCATTACAGGATTCCGAATTTCACGTGCGTCCTCTTAAAGACGACGAAACCACGGCTGAATACGAAGCTGGTTTTCGAGACTACATCAGTCATTTGATGACCGAGGCTCGCTTAAATTACGTCGCCTACATGGGCGAACTGGATCGCTTAACCATCACTTTAGAAGATGGAAAAGTGCATTGCCCTGGTACGACTCAACCACGCAGCGAACTCGAAGCGACTGCCGGACAGTGTTCTGTCGTCACGGTTGATGAAGCTGGAAAAATCAGCTTTGAAGAACTGCTGACCAGTGCCGTGGTTTGGAAGAATATCGACTTGCGAGTCGAAGCAGATTCTACGTTGAATGGCCTTCTTCAGCAGATGAAACAACTGCTAGAAGAACAACGTCGCAGTTTGTCTGATCGCATTTGGGCCGTGCAATGGACCATGCGAGGTCCGCTGCCCATTCTGCATGACTTCTTGGAAGAAGATCTGGAGTTGGCTGTCGCGGTCGAACTTGAAGATCTCAAAATCGATGGTCGCCCTGTTCGGCTCTGCCATCAAATTCGAACCCTGCCCGACCCGTGGGAAGTTCCAGAAAAAGATTCGTTGGCGATGCAGTACGCAGATTCCATTACGGAAGACGCCATTGTATCGCGCCGCAAGCTGATGAATCACGTCCGCAGGCAAACAGATTTTACAGAAGGTTGGCGTCAAAGGTTTGAATCACTGGTCGCAGGAGTGGACCGAGAACGCATTTTGTCGCGCATGCGAGTTGATGGAGCTCACTGGTTTGTTCCCGACATCCACACGCTGGTTCCCGACTTAGATGACTTTGACGAAGACATTCTTCAAGACGAAGAGATCGAAGAATACGGCCTCACAGACGATGATGATGTCGACCAGAACAGCGAACAACAAATCACTGAAGAACATGAAATCACAGCCGAACATGAACATGAATACGAAACTGATGAAAACGAAGAAATGGAAGTCGAAGGCGAAGACGTCGAAGGTGAACTAAGAGACTAACGGTCAGGCTGGCAAGCCTTTCCAAGGTCACCAACACCAGACGCACTTTGCCGAAAAATTCAACGGCACACTCATATTGAAACACGTGAATTGGCCAATCTGTCATGGAAGACGGTTTGCAACGAACTTGATTTTTTACACGGATCTTCTTCCCCCCAACAGCTACAGCACACTTCAGCTACAGCACACGACAGCTGAAGTACACGACAGCAGGATGCTGAAATGAAAATTACAGAACTCGACATCGACCGCTTTCGGATTTGGCGTAGTCTTCTTTTGAAGCTGAATCCCAATGGCTTAAATGTCATCTACGGCCCCAACGAAGCTGGCAAAACAACTCTGATGAACTTTGTTCGTTCAGCGTTGTACGGTTTTACTCCGTTGAACGACGAACCAGCATGGCATCGATCAGAAGATGATCTGCCATGGAAGGGAGCCTTGCGCTGCGACCACGGTGGCCGAACTTGGCGATTAAGCCGAACGGCAGCCAAGACATCTCGAGGCCGCCTAAAAATTTCCGGCCGTCCTCAAGAGATGCCCGTTGATGAAGCACTCGACTACCTGCTGTCCGAAACCGAAGAACACGTCTTTTCCGATGTGTTTGCCGTGGGAGTACGAGAGCTGCAGCAGCTGGCCACCTTGGGCAGCAATCAAGTTTCTGAATATATCTACGGCCTGTCTCTTGGACCTCAAGGCCGAGCCCTGCTAAGCGCGTTGGGCAATATTCGAGATCGCCAAGCGGCCTTGTATTCTGACCTTGGCAAAGACGGACAACTTCCCGACCTGTTCGAACGGTACGCTGATCTCACCGTATCGAACCACGATCGAGGTGAAGCCCGAGAGCAACATACTCGACTGGTACAGCGTCGCTCTGTGTTAAACACATCGATCGAAGAACTGCAGCTTCGAGAAGATCAAATCACAAACGAGTTGCGAGGTCTGCGTTTTTTAAGCAGTTGCCATAAGCCGTGGAATCGAAGTCAGGATTTACAAAAGCAACTGGCGGAATTGCCGTTGATTCCTCACGATCCTCAACAAGCATTGGATCAATTGGATGCCGCTGAAAAGGACATTCAAAAGCATTCGAATCGTCGAGAAAAACTGTCTGATCAATCGGCTCGTCTTCGCAAGCAAGCCGATCGCTTAGAGCTAGACTTGACGTTTGAAAAAGATCGCTATGCGATTCAAAGTTTAGTGGATCAAAGCGAGTGGCTGCGTAAGCTGGACCAAAATATTGGTTCTGCCGAAGTTCGATCTGCAGATCTAAAACGAGAACTCGAACATCAGCTCACTCAAATGGGATCCGGCTGGACGATCGAACGGCTGAACAGCATCGACACGTCGTCAACGACTCATAATGCGTTGTTAGATTCGGCTCGCAAGTACCAAGACGCATTGCAACGTCGAGGAAAACTGCGTCGCTGGAATCGGTCGATGACGAAGAAAAGCCAAAAGGAACTGATGGAACTGGAAACAGACCTTCAGGTTCTGAACATCGATTCCATCGACGAAGCGATTGCCCGAGAACAAACGCGGCTTCAAGAACTGGAAAATCTGGGCAAGCTTCGCCTTCAACGCGAACAAATGGCCTTAAAGATCAAGACGGTTCGCAATGTGATGAGCCGAGTTAACACAGACGAATCGATTCCGCCGTGGGTTGACCGAGCTGTTACGGCCATCGCGATTGTGGCTGCTGTCCTGTTCTTTTTCGGCTTGATTACCTTCGCTTACGCCCCCGAAGGCAGCGATGTGAATCGAGTTTTAGGAGGATCTTTAGCAGCGGCGACATTCAGTTTTGCGGGCATGATGTGGTGGGGCATTCGCAACGGCTTGGCCAATTATTTCGATCGAAAAACGGGCATCCAGTTAGATGACTTGAATGCTCAAGCCCGAGAAGCAGAAAAGAATCTTCGAGCGGTTCATGAACGCATTCAACGAATTCAGTCTGATGGAATTGCCGGGCAACATTTACTGAAAGCCGATGCCCCTGGAACGACAACTGCAGACTTGGTGAACTGTATCGGAGAATGTAGCCGCCACATCACCGACCTTGAAAATCTGGCTCGACGGCAAGAACGAGCCAGATCTCGACGCCAGCGATTACAAACATTGCGAAGTCGATATCGAGAAGCTCAACAAATTGTGAACGACCGTCGCCAAGCATGGTGCAAGTTGCTGGCGTCGTTGGGCATGGAAGAAACCGTCAAGGTTCAAGAAGCGTTTGATTGGTGGCAAACCATTCAAGAAGTCCGCGAAATGCATACTCAGTGGCGCAACGCGGCTCCTGAAACCGAAGGTCTAAAACGCATGTTTAGCGGCATGCGCGAACGAGTCGAACAGTTGGGGCAACAGGTGGCTCCACAAGGTTTGTTGAACTACACACGACCGCTGGAAGTTTTAACCGGATGGGGGCAGCAACTAAAAACTCATGATCGTGACCGGATGGAACGAGATCGATTAGTGAAAGAAGCGGACGAGTTGCACCGGAGTTCTTTGAGTGAACAAAATCAGATGGAAGCCGCAGAAATTCGCCGATCTGCTGTGTTGGCTCGCGCAGGCGTGCTAAGCCGAGACGAATTGAATGAACAGATTCAGGTGGTTCGCGAACGCCAACAAATTGACCAACGACTTGCAGCTGCCAAAGAAGAACTGATTGAAATTACCACCAGTGAACCAGAATTGGCGATTGTTGAAGAAGATTTAGTTCGCTTCGATCCGAGATCTGGTCGTGAAAAAATCATGCTTCTGGAAAGCGAACAAAAAGATGTCGAAACCGAACTCGCTGAATTTCATGAAGAACTGGGAGCCCTCAAACAAGAAATCAAACTGCTAGAAACAGGACGAGCATCACAAGTTCGTTACTTCCAGAAAGCTCAAGCGGCTGCAGATATTTATCGAGCAGCCGAAGAATGGTTTTCTCTTGAAATCGAAGAGAATGCTGTGAAGGACATGCGGCGGAAATTTGAAAAAGAAAACATTTCCGGCACGCTGACGACGGCTTCATCTTACCTGCATCGCATTTCATCTGGACGCTACCACAAAATCTGGGCTCCTTTGGGAGAAGATTTTCTGTGCGTTGATGATGAGTACGGTCGCACCTTCCGAGTCGAACAGTTAAGTGGTGGAACTCGCGAACAATTGTTCTTGGCGTTACGGTTTGCCTTGGTTCGTGAATTCGCAAAACGTGGTATTGAACTGCCGGTTGTGATGGATGATGTCTTTGTGAACTTCGACGAAGAACGCACAGATGCCGCCACTGATTGCTTGATTGAAATTGCCGCTGAAGGGCAGCAAGTTCTGTTCTTTACGTGTCATCAACATCTGGCCGAACTGTTTCAGAAAAAGCAGATTGAACCTCTGTTCTTGCCCGGTCATAAAGTGGCTTATGATTTAAACAAGCCAGAAGATGAAACCGCCGCATTTACAGAAGGCGTTGAAGAAGCTCAACGAATCCAAGCTTCCAGCTACGGTACATCAGAAGGGAATGGGCAAGTCGGTGGCATTGAGTTTCATCCCGATGCAGACGATCTGTTTGATGAAGAAGACAGCCCCAACGCAGAAGCCGTTGCCGTTGACCCCAGCAAGCAGATCTCAGAAGAACAACTGAAGGACACAGGCAGCTAAGCGGCTGTTGAGAAACCGTCTTG
>CAYTUE010000154.1:0-1947 GCA_964441085.1 uncultured Planctomycetaceae bacterium | reverse complement strand
CTTGATCATTGCAGGCACGATCGCAGTCGTTGCGGTCATGTGAATGGGCAGAGCAGTTTCTGTATGAAAACTGCAGATGGGCACGCCGTTGGCCATCGGAATTCGTCGAGAATCGACACCCAACTGACATCCCTTGAGCCAGTGAATGACTGATGTCAGTCAATGACTGGGCCATTGGGCGTTGCTATTGGATGATATTGAAGGGACTCGCAGGTTTTGATTCTGCAACTTCGTTGTCGAAGATTGTGATGACATTGGCTGACGCTTTCAGTTCATCAAGAACCGCTTTTCGGCTGGCTTTGAACTTTTGATCTTTCAGCTTCTGTTCAATCTGATGTTGGACTTCTTGCAGAGGCGTTGTTTGAGCATCTTCACGCTGGACGACTCGGAACAGTTCCAAGCGATCGTCGCGTTCATAGATCTTGGTTGTTTGCCCTTCAGGAATCGACCACACTTCTTTTTCTAGTTCTTTGTCAGCCAAAGCACCAGGCACCAACCAACCGATGTTGCCCTTCTTTTCGGAGCTTAAGGCGTCGGAATACTGCGATGCCATCTCGCCAAATTCTGCTCCGGTTTGCAGGTGTTTGCAAATGTCGAGCATTTCTTTGGCAGTCTGCTGCTTGCCATTGTGATAGTTGTATTTGAGCACGAGTTCTTCGCAGCGAACTCGCCGGTCGGTTGTGAATTCTGCGATGTTGTCTTTGTAGTACTGGAGCATTTCGGTACGGTCAACTTTTCCCGGCTCTGCGGCCCGTTGAGACAAAAAGCCGTTGACTTTTTGGACGCGAAAAAAGGCTTCTCGCAAGAGTCCAATGGAAAGTCCTTCTTCTGCCAGTACCTTTTCGAGTTCTGCTTCTGTGGTCACATTTCGATCTCTCCGGATCTTTCCTAAGACTTCAGAGTCGAAAACTTCTCCTAAAGATTCTTCTACCAAGTGGCGTCGGTCTTCAGGGATATTGGCATCTAAAGCCTGCAAGACAATTTCTTGTTCGATGTGGCGGTCGAGACCTCGGTGAATTTGAGTCAACAAAATCCGTCGCTTTTGTTCTTCCGGAATTTCGTCTCGGACTTCCAAAGCTAAGCGAACGCTGCCCACTAAGTCGTCGACAAAGATGGGAGATCCATTCACTTCGGCAATTACCGTGTTACCAGTCAGTGGAACTGTGGATTGCACGTCGTAACTGACGGTTTTCACAACCGATTCCGCTTTTTCAGGTACGGCCTGTGCTTGAGCAACGGTTGCTTGGTTTGTCAGGCTGCGGCGAGGCGGAGCCTGCGCGAAAACCGGGTTACTATCGACCAAAGTTTTGCCTTCGCAACCAACCAAAAAAGCGGTCGTAATCAACACCTGAAACATCAGGGCGATTTGGCAATTCATCGGGATCTGTTTAAATTTGGCCACCATGGCATCCATGCGTTCTGGCAGAAACGAGTGAGATCTGGCCAGAATGATAGAAGGTTAGGGCAAATTGCAACAAGTCCGTTCCTGTTAACAATTGCAGTAAAACACTGTGGGTTGGCCGTTTTCATGACGAAGTGAATCCGCTTCGTGTGGTTCGGCAGTTTTAGCTGATGCGCACGCCGAGATTCCCTTGAATTCGTGCAGAAACACAGGCCACGCCGTGTCTTGAGGGGGGAGCGAATAGAATGCCGTATTGGCAGCTTGGGGAAGAATGACGCTCACAGAGACAATCGCGAGTTCCGGATTTTGCGAGGTCGATTGGTGTCTGAGAGCCGTTCTTTTTGAAATCATCCGGAAAATGGCTCAATCAAACGTCAGTTTGCACCCGATGATTGAAATTCTGACGGATCGTTGCGGAAGGGCTTGAAAAGGCGTGAACCTATCGCAATACTCCGCGTCTCACGAAGTAGCCATCGTGAAGATCGGGCGCTTAGCTCAGTTGGCTAGAGCACCTCGTTTACACCGAGGGGGTCGGGGGTTCGAGT
>CAYTUE010000153.1:0-8237 GCA_964441085.1 uncultured Planctomycetaceae bacterium | reverse complement strand
GTTAGCCGCATTCGTCCTCTCACGAGATAATGCGCCACTCGACAACTCGCCGTAGACCGTTCACGGTACCACGACCTCAGTTCATGCCCGCACTCGTCGACAAGCTCAATGAATTGTACACATGGCTTCAACTCAGGCGTCACTTTCGTAAACTGTTGGTGAAGGGCTGCTGGTTTTAGTTGCCGCCTGCATACCGAGCCAAATAACAAAGCCGTGAAACCGGAGCACTCATTCCGCGGCAACTAAAATCAAAGCCTTCCGTTCGTGCCCGGTTAACGCAGACGTTAGCCAGTAAACGCTTGATTCAGAACGACACAGCACACGGCAGGCGTTGATTGGCCGCAACGTGAATGGCACGCCGCAGCATTCTGAAAATAAATCATCATCAAGGATGATGCGTCATGTTCAGTCGCCTTTCTCTGTCCACAGAGGCACGAAACCGCTTGATTGCTGCGGTTGTCATCTTGACCGTGATTCCCATGGGGCTTTTGGCTCGCTCGTACCGTTCAGGAGCAGACCCATCGACTGTGCTCGGGTTCTTGGCAACCTATCTGGGGGATACGCTGTGGCCGGTCATGTTTTATTTTGTGGGGCGATTCTTCGCACCAAACGCATCACGGCAAACGTTACTGTTGATGACACTCGGTATCACATTGGCCTTGGAGTTTGGTCAGCTGTGGAAACCGCCTTTTCTGATGTGGCTTCGTCAACAACCCATGATTGGCTTTGTGCTCGGAACTCATTTTATTTGGTCTGATGTCGTCTGTTGTGTGGTTGGCACGTTTTGCGCGTTGCTGGTTGACTTTGTGCTTATTCCGCGAAATCAATGACACGGAAGTTTCCGGTATGATCGAGAATGCACATCAGGCATGTTCGATCCCAACACACCTGATGTGCGAAGAGACACGCAGTTTGCTGTACACACGCTGCTCATTGCGCTACAACCATCTGCGTGATGATCTTTTGAACTGTAAATACTGTTCGCCAAAGTGCTTTTCTAAGTATGATTCTTCTGGTTTGATGACCCATTGAGTCAACCAGAGCATGAAGCATGGCGTCAGTGCCAACATCACCCAAGAATTGGCAAGCAGCGAGAGTCCGACGTAGGAAAGCACATAACCGAAATACATGGGGTTCCGACTCAGCTTATAGGGACCGGTATCCACAATTGTCAGAGCTGGCTTGGTTGTATTTGTGTTTGTCTTTGCGGCTGTAAACACTCGAAAACACCATTTGGTGTTAAGGTACGAACCAGCCACCAACGCAAATCCAAGAAATCCCCACGCTTTTCCGATTTGGACAGACAGGAACCACGACGCAATCCAAGTTGCTAGAATTCCTACCATCAACATGTACAAGCACATTGTGAGAGGAAGCACCTTGAGATCGAGACGTCCATCGATTTCTGAGTGCAACTCTTGTTTTGGCATCGATTTCATTCAGCAGTGAACTTAGGTTTTCTAGGTGGGATCGTAAGTAAGACCGGATACGGGGTCAATAAACCGGATGCGTCGTCAACAAGACATCAGGTCGCAATGCGGCACACCAAAAGTTCCATTGGTGATTGTCGAGGAATGGAAAGTGCATTTGTTGGTTTGATGAGTGGGGTTTCCCGTTAAACAATTCGGCAAGTTCATCTGTGGGTTATAAGAAAATGCTTCGGCGATTTTTCAATCGATTAAGTTTGCCACTGAACCGTTCGAAAATGCGTTTCTGGACGGCAAAGGTCGATCGGATTGTGAGCCAACCACCGGGCACAAACGAAGGGTTTCCTCAAGCTGACATTGATCTCAGCCGTAAAGTGACCTTCGGGCAGATGAGCACGTGGGAAATCGTGTGCGAAGAAGTACTCGACACGGCTCACCCACACGCCTATTACGAACGTGCGTTGTCTGAGCTAAATCGGCGAGGCATTTGCGATGCCGAATACCAAAAGATGCGTCATTTCGCTTGGCTGACTGTCGGATGGCTTCACTTCGAAAAGATGGTGTGGGAATGGCAGCGTTTTGACAAACAAGACATCGATCGCGCGATTGAGCGGCAATTTTCCGAAGGTTGGATTTCTAAAGCGAATCGAGACCGCTGGCGTGAGTTCGCGGATCGATATGCGTGAGTCGTATCACACGTCGATGCACAGGTGGAGATCAGGCAATCAGTACAGAAACAAGCATCGCCAAGGCGAGTCGAAGCATTTTTGAATCGAATCGATTTGATTTGATTTGATTTGATTCGTTGCAGGGCCAAGGACACTGTTTTGCTTGTTGCAGCTACGATTTCACTTGCTGGAGCTTAATGCCGCCCGACGTGCCAGCAAATGTGCGATACTGACACGTCGGTGACTCACAGTTAGCGTTGCTGAACTGAATCTCAGCGTGGTTACTGTGCTGATGTCGCCAAGTTGGCGATGACTAAGTCGCTGATTTCTGTTGTGGAAACAAACGATTCAGATCCAGCGATGTCCTTAGTGCGATGACCGGCTGCCAACGTTGCGGCAACCGCGGCTTCGATTGCTTTTGCAGGCTCTTCTAGGTTTAAGGAGTGCCGTAGCATCATCGCGGCAGCGAGGAACGTCGCCAATGGATTGGCGATGCCTTGACCTGCGATGTCAGGAGCTGATCCGTGAATCGGTTCGTACAGTCCGGGACCACTGCTGCCAACAGATGCCGAAGGCAACATTCCGAGAGATCCGGGTAACATGGAGGCCGCATCGGTCAAGATATCACCGAACATGTTTCCAGTGACAACGACGTCGAAGTCCTTGGGGCGAGAAATCAAATGCATGGCCATTGCGTCTACCAAGACCACTTCGTAGTCCACGGTTGGAAATTCTTCACGCATCACTCGTTCTGCCGTTTGTCGCCAAAGTCGAGAGGATTCAAGGACGTTGGCTTTGTCGACGGATGTCAGTTTGTTGCCTCGCTGAACAGCGGCAGCTGCTGCCAGTCGTACGATCCGTTCCACTTCGGTGGTGGCATAAATCATTTCGTCGTAACCGGCTTCTCCGAGATCCGTTTGGCGTCGACCGGAGTCACCGAAGTAGATCCCGCCAGTGAGTTCTCGAAAGAACAAAATATCTGTCCCTGCAACGATCTCGTGCTTGAGCGGACTTGCGCCGACAAGTTCGTCCCAAGTTTGAATGGGACGCAGATTGGCGAACAGTTGCAGTTCTTTGCGAATTTTCAGCAGACCGACTTCGGGGCGAGTCTTCGCGGTCGGATCATCCCATTTCGGGCCACCAACGGCTCCCAGCAAAACCGCATCAGATTCTAAGCAGGCATCAATGGTTGTTTGAGGCAGCGGGTCACCGCAAGAATCGATGGCGATTCCGCCGATCAGCTGTTCTTGCATTTGAAATGTAAGGCCGAATCCAGAAGCAACAGCTTCCAGCAGGCGTTTCGCTTCTGAAATAATTTCCGGGCCGATTCCATCGCCGGGCAGAAGAACGAGTTTGGCTTCCATGATGATCAATTTAAGACGAAAAGCTGAAATGAAGAGGGAAAGACCGGTCAAAGCGTCATTCGGCAGACCGGTGCAGGCCGAGCACGGGCCTGTGACAATTCAATCGTGACATGACGCGTAGAAAAGGGCAATTCTGATGCCAGCATCTACTGAAAATCACCAACATTGAGTCTATTCGGTGTGCCGTTTCTACGTCGTCACATGCAGAAAGCATCCCGAGAACTTGCAGTTCTTGGCTGGAATCGTTTCTCGTCCGCTTATAGAGACAAACATCTCGAAATGTTCTGCGACTGGCCTTTCTGAAATCAGATCGCGATGGTCGACAGTGATCGTGTCAATCAGTCACACGTTTTTTCGGCGTGATTGCGATATCTGGCACAGATGAATTCCTCTCTACGTTTAGTTCAAGCGTTATTGCCGTTACACTTTGACAGCTGCAACCCTTCGGCGGATCTTGAGCCAATCAAGGAAAGTTTCATTGTGATACAGCGATTTCTGGCGAACTATCTGCCTCGCCACCGCCACCCCATCAATCGTAGCTTGCATGTCGTTGGGGTTCCGTTGAGTTTTCTGGTTGCTCCGATTCTTCTGCTGCTGGGATACCAGTGGTGGGTTCATTCTGGATGTTTTGTGCTTGGCTACGTGTTGCAGTTTGCGGGTCATGCGGTTGAAGGCAATGATGCCGGAGAAATCGTTTTTGCCAAGAGGTTGCTTGGGATGCCGTATAACGAGTATGCATCAAGCGCCAATGCTTCAAGTGATACGGAATGCCCCGACGATACGAATCCCGCACATCAATAGTATTGACACGGATGTTCTTACTTTGATGCAACTGGGCTGACAAGCACTTTGAGTGCTTGGGGCTCGAAGTCTCATCACGCGTCGACCTTCGATCGCGCGTTGGTGTTTTCAAGCGTCGATTGTATCACGCGTCGATTTGTATCACGCGACAAGGAAGTCACATGCCTTCTTCAATTCGTTCCATGCTTCATCAATGGGTTTCGACATTGACGACTCGCCGAACGGTTCGCCTACTTTGTGCTTCAACGGTGCTGTCCGTGTCAATGGTCGGCTGTGCAACTCAAAAGGCTGCGTTGTGCGACAGGAAATACTGCGACGACATTTCTGGTATCACGCACTACAAGGGGATCGATAGTTCCATCGCCTACGCCAGCTTGGACAACGAAACCACACCAGCAGTGGCGTCCAGCATTGAACCTCGAAGTATCAGTCGACGAATCGAAGACACGCCTCGCGAAATTTCCCTTTCCGATGTGATCCAATCTGCGTTGACTCAAAACAAAGTGATCGAAACAAGTGCGTTGGGTGGAGTCGGATCCAAGGGAACGCTCACAAATCCTACAACTGCCGCATCGGTGTATGACCCCGGACTGCAGGCATCTGGAATTTTGTTTGGTCGACGAAGTGTGCAAGCTGCCTTGGCTGACTTTGATACTCAGTTTACTTCTAGCTTAACGTTTCAGCGACAAGACCTTCAATCACCTCCCAATTCACTCGCCGGAGGCGGCAACAGCGCGGCGTTTAGATCTTCGTTATCTAAGGCGCTGGCCACGGGGGGAAATGTGTCGTTGAATCATGACATCAACTACACAGTGGATCCCGCAACCGACCCAGCGACAGGTGCGACTCCTAACTATGGTGGACGACTGGGGATCGAAATTCGCCAACCACTGTTGGCTGGTTCGGGCGTTGGCTACACTCGAATTGCTGGGCCATCGAATCCAGGCTTTGGAGCGATTACCGGTGTCAGCCAAGGTGTTGTCATTGCCAGAATCAACCAAGATATTTCCATCGCGGATTTCCAGATTGCGGTTCGCAATGCAGTTCGAGATATCGAATCGGCCTACTGGGACCTTTACGGTGCTTACCGAATCTTCGATACGGCTGTGGTTGCTCATGAAAGTGCGTACCAAACTTGGCGAGAATCCAAGGATCGATTGGATGTCGGAATCCTAAAGCCTGCGGATGAACTGCAAGCAGAAGACCGGCTGTATCAAACGAAGGCAGAGGTCGAATCGAGCTTGAATCAATTGTACCAAGCCGAAAGTGAGCTGCGTCGTTTGGCGGGAATGCCAGTGAACGATGGAACTGTTCTCCGGCCTGTGGATGAACCTGTGCTGGCTGAGATCATTCCTGATTGGTCGGCTTCGATCACGGAAGCGTTGACTCATCGAGTTGAATTGCGTCGACAAAAATGGCAAATCAAAAGTACGAGACTGCAATTGCAGGCCGCCAAAAGCCTAGTGCGTCCTCGACTGGACATCGTTGCTGGATATGACATCAACGGTGCTGGGGACAACCTGTTGAATCAAAACAGTTCTGCGTTTAGTAACTTTTATGGTTCGCTGACGAATCAAAATCTGAATTCATGGAACGCGGGCATTCAATTTGATATTCCCATCGGCTTCCGATTTACTCGCAGTCAAGTTCGCAACTTGGAACTTCAGTTAGCGAAGGCCAACGCTGTCCTGGCATCTCAAGAAAAGAACATCGCACATGACATTGCGACTTCCATTCAAAATGTGACGGCTTCCTACGCGTCTGCTCAGTCAGGCCGCAAACGTTTGGAAGCCGCGGCAAAGCGAGTCGCGCTTCTTGAAACAGAACGTGAAGTCGGAAGACTGACTTTGGACCTTGTTTTGCGTGCTCAAGCAAGCCTTGCTGAAGCAGAAAACTCTTACTATCAACAAGTGGTGGCCTACCGCAAAGCGTTGACGGATCTCAATTTTTCAACAGGACGCCTGCTGACGGACAGTGGGGTCTTTCTTGCTGAAGGTCCATGGGATGGTGCGGCCTATCAAGACGCAGACCTTCGAGCTCACGAAAGAACTCACGCCAAGAGTGCTGACTACCTAGAAACCGCTCCCCAAGAATTTGCGTCTCCAGCACCTGTTGGCAGCGTGAATCTCCATCAACCAACCTATGTTCCCGATGACAACAGCAATTTGCCGGTAAAACCTCACGCGTCGAATGCAAGTCCACGACAATCGGAGGCGGTCAAAGTTGACTTTTCAAACGGCACCCTTCCAGCTGAAGCCACCACGCCTGCTGATGTACCGAGTGCGGTTCAAGACCCGTTACCCGTGTTACCGCCGGTGCTGAGTCCACAAGCTGCGGCAGAATCCAAGATCTTCGACCAGGTGGAAAAACCGATGGCCGCTTTCCCGTTGTTCGAGCTGCCAGCCCCTGATGGTCCCTTTGTTGAACCTGGAGACCGAAGTCGGTTTCTGTTGAACAACCATGGGCCGATCAACAACGACAAACGCCGCACAGCCTCCGATCTGAAGCCGTATCAATCGATACGACAATAAAGATTGTGAGAAATGGCTGCGTAAAAGCGTGAGGCGTTCTCTGGCATTCCATCGTGCGACGGCGCATTGTTGGCTGCTTGCAACGGCCTGAGTTTTGCTCTGCGTCAAACATGACGTCTGGGTTTTGCTCTACGTCAAATTTTGACGTCTCAAGGGTTGGCTTCAGAATTGTCAGCAACGAGGGTTTTCCAGAAAGGCTGGATTCCCGATCTGATTTCTGAACAATACTGCTAGGTGCACACGAGTGCATGGTCTGTCGCAACTTTCCTTTCAGAATTGTTTTCAAAGAAACTCATCATCATGTCCTCAAAGCCTTCCATCATTCTGAGCGCATTTGCTGATGAAGCCGCCAATCACCGCACGGCCTTGGAGCAAATGACGGCTTTGGCCGCAGTTGGTATTAAAAACTACAGCCCGAGATTTGTGGATGTCATGGGCGACGGCAACATCGAACACGTGGTCGATTTGGCTCCCGAAAAGCTGGAACGGTTAAAGGAGTACCATGCTGAATACGGTGTTTCCGTGACAAGCATTGGTGCTCGCGTCGGCAAAGTGAAGTTGCTGGATGTGGAAGACACGTCTCACAACAAGTTCATCCCGATGGACGAGTACTTAAACGGCGAAGTGGCCAATACGATTGCTGCAGCGAAGTCTTTGGGAACAAAGCTCATTCGAGGCTTTTCGTTTTATCATCCAGCGGGAACCAAGGCCGAAGATCATTTGCAGCAAGCAGCCGATCAGATTCGAAAGATCGTTGCTGCATGTGCGGCTGAAGATCTGATTTATGGTCTTGAAATCGAACCAAATCTTGTTGGTGAAACTGGCCCGTTACTGGCTGAATTGGCAAGACTTGTTGATCACCCCAACATGGTCGTGATTTTCGACGGCGGAAACGTGGCGGCTCAAAACAAAAATCCCGTTCAGGTGTTTGAAGAATACAAGGTCACAGTCCCGTACCTCGGCTGGATGCATGTCAAAGACTATTCGATTGATCCAGAATTGCAGTGGACAGGAACCGTTGATGAAGAACGGTTAAAGAACTTTGTCCCTGCAAACGAAGGTGATTCGGGCCATGAATTGAGCTTCCGACATCTGCATGAACACCTACCGGAAATCGAAGCACGTTTAACAAAGCTTGGATTGCCCGGATTCTATTTAGAAACAGAACCTCACCTGAAAGGTGGAGGACAGTTCGGAGGCTTCAGTGGTCCAGATGGAATGGGAGTTGCCGTACGAGCACTCTGTTCGTGCTTGGATTACGCGGGCATCGATTACAACCTGAGAAACTTCGCCGACATCCGTAACTTACGAGGCTTTTAGTCGGCAAGATCATGCGAGGGGGAGGGGAAAATTGGTGGTGCGGCTTGGCGTGAATCGGTTGAGATGTCCCAGGCGCACCCGGCTGGGTGTGAAGGCGGAACATACCGTGGATCTTAAGACGGAAGT
>CAYTUE010000152.1:0-8460 GCA_964441085.1 uncultured Planctomycetaceae bacterium | reverse complement strand
CAGCGCATGTCGTGACAAGAGTAAGCAACAGAAGCTCAAGGTGTGCGTTGCACACTTTGGGCTCTCTCAAGCTGGGTCTTACTCGCTTCGGTAGAGAACAGCGGTCGGAAGAACCATGTCGCTTCTTTAATCCACAGGCAAGATGTGAATCGTGACTGGAGAGTCTCCCACAGACACTTGCTTTGTGTTTTCTGATGCGGTTGATACGAATTCAATGCTTTCTGCCAGAGTTTCTCCACAAATGAAGTCGCTCCATTCGGCAATCATTGCTTGCACGAGATTGTCTTCGCTGTGATATTCAACACGAATTCTGTCTTGAATATGCAGGTCCGCCTCTTTGCGAAGTTGTTGTACTTGTCGCACGAAGTCTCGAGACATGCCTTTGCGTTTTAGGTCATCTGTTAACACGGTGCTGATTGCGATTTGCAGACCAGATTCGTCCGCACACACCCAATCTTCGGCTTGTTCTGTGCTGATCAAAACGTCGGCCGGAGTCAGGTCGATGGTGTTGCCATCGATTTCAACCGACAGGCTTTCACCTTGGCGTAACGGAGCCAACGTTGCGTCTCCCAGTTCGGGCAACTTCGTTCGCAGCAGTCCCAATAGTTTGCCGTATTTGGGGCCAAGTGTTTTGAGATTCGGCTTGTAACTGTAGCCGACAAGGTCATCCAGGTTGTCCTGTTGAGTGACCTTTTCAATATTCAGTTCTTCTTGAATCACGTCGGCCAAGTGATTGATGGCTGCCGCTGTGGTCTGGTTTTTGGCCGAGAACTGAAGTTCTGCTAATGGCTGTCGAACTCGTAACGTATTTTCTTCTCTTAGCTTATGGCCAAGTTTGACAACCACTTGAACAGCCGCCATTCGTTGGTTGAGATCTTCATCAAGAAGGCTGCTATCGGACGTTGGGAAGTCGCAAAGATGGACCGATTCTGGAAGGGCCAAAGCGGTGGAAGGATGGGCCTCAGAGAGGCCGACTCCAGTTGAGGGTTCCGCAGTTGACAGTTGCCGGCCTAGCACGAGGTTTTGGTACATGCGTTCGGTAAGAAACGGGATGCAAGGAGCGAGTAGCTGGCTGAGCCGAACCAGAACTTCGTAAAGGGTTTCGTAGGCGGCCGTTTTATCTGTATCGCTAGCGTCTTTGCTTCTCCAAAAACGACGTCGGTTACGGCGAATATACCAGTTGCTGAGATCATCGATAAACGTTGCGGCCGCTTCGCAGAACGCGGGTGCGTTAAAGTCTGCCATTTCTTGCTGAGCCGTATCGATCAACGTCTGAAGATTGGACAGCACCCAGCGGTCGATTTCAGGTCGGTCGGTCATGTTGACGTGAGTTTGGTTTTCAGAACAACTTTGAGTCACTCGACTGCGCAATTCGTCACTGGGGACAAAGCCATCGGCGACGGCGTAGTCGACGAAGAACTTGTAGCAGTTCCACAATGGGATCAGGATTTGTCGACGAGTTTCATCGGCGGGTCCGCTGGTGACGGTTGATGTGGGAACTCCTTCTTTGGTTTCGCTGATGGGACCGTCTGGAGTTTGCAGGGTAACGGGCTTATCAGCGTGGCGCGTTCCAAACCGTAGATCTGTTGCCGGGTTTTGCTGCAGATACATCCATCTCATGGTATCCACGCCGAGCTGTTCGGCGGCTTCTTCAAACCAGATGGCGGTGCCGTCTGATTTGTGCATGGGTTTGCCTTCTTCGTTTTGCACAAGCCGATGGCCGAGCAATGTTTGAAATGGTTTTTTTTGTTCGGCCGTGCGCTGGCCTGATTCGTCGTGCATCATCATCGTGGATAGCGACAACATGCTGTAGAACCAGTTGCGGAACTGCCCTGGGAAGCATTCTGTAACCAAGTCGGCGGGGTACCAGTCGGCCCAGTTCAGCGCTTCGGTGCTGTAGCGTTCATTAAAGTTCATCGTGCTGAATGGAACGATTCCCGCATCAAGCCAAGGGTTGCCCACGTCTTCGATGCGGTGCATCAGATTGCCCGTCTTGGGATTCTGGATTTTGACACCATCGATCCACGGTCGATGAGGCGTGTTGCCTTCGAAATCATTCCAACCTTCGACAGCTCGTTCTTTCAGTTCTGCCATGGATCCCATGACTTCGAAGTCGCCTGTTTCGTGGTCGACCCAAATTGGGAGAGCCAAGCCCCAGAAGCGTTTTTTGGAGATCATCCAATCGCTCATGTTGGTCAGCCATTCCACCTCGCGATTTTGACCATCGATGCTGTCGGGCAGCCAGCGAATTTGTTTGGTGACGTCTTTGATTTCGTCTCGCCAATCCATGTTGATGAACCATTCGTCAACAAGGCGGAAGACCAGTTCTTCACCCGTTCGCCAGCAGTGAGGATAGATGTGTGGGTAGTCTTCAACGGCGACCAAAAGCCCTTTTTCTTTCAGCTTGGCGAAGACCAATTCGGTGGTTGCTGGATCGATGGCTTCTTTGCCAGCGAAGTCTCCGAAGCCATCTGTGTACTTGCCATCGTCGCCGAGCGGTGCAATCACGGGCATGCCCACCGATGCTCCGATTTTATGGTCGATATCACCGCAGCCAGGAGCCATGTGAACGATGCCCGTTCCTTCGCCCGCGACAACATGCGCGCTGCCTCGAGAATCACGACCACCGTCGATGACTTTGTGCCACTCTGAACCACAAACACTGTTGGCTTCGTCTTCGATTGGGTATCCGCCTTTGGCATTCTGCGCTGGCAGTTCATCGAAGGGGCCGGTGTAAGGTCGGCCGACTAATTCTGCTCCTTTGATGGTTTCCACTTCTTCAAAGCCACCTTGTTCTTTGAAGATCTGAGCCAGTGTTTTTAGCTTAGGAGTTCCCTTGGGCCACTTCCATTCGGGGCGTCCAAAGCCTTCTTTGAATTCAGTGGCGAGGCGCTGGAAGTTCAGGTTGTCTTTCGCAAAGTAGTAGACGGCGTCGTCTTTCTTCGCTTTGATTTTGACGTAGTCAAGATCCGTGTTAACAGCTGCGGCGACGTTGCTGGTGAGGGTCCACGGAGTGGTTGTCCAGATCAGCAAGTATTCATTTTCGGCGTCTTTCAATGGAAACCGCACAAACGTACTTTTGTGAGTCGTCAGTTTGCGGCCTTCGGCAATTTCCATTTGGCTGTAGGCACTGCCGCCTCGACCAGACCACGGCATCACGTCGTGGCCTTGGTAAACTTTGCCTCGATCAAAGCACTTCTTGAGGAAGTCCCAGATGGTTTCGTTGTTTTCGGTGCTAAAGGTGAAGTAGCTGCCACCCCATTCTGGGTTGCCCAGTTTTTCCACCAGTTGATGAGACTTTGCAGTTTCTGTTTTTCCGCTGGGGGCGGTGATGGTCATGTCAGCATCAGTGCCCAGATGCTTGGCCAGTTCTCGCAGTTGATCTGGGTCGTCCCAGTCCATCCAGTAGCCCAGTCGCTGAGATTGTTCTGTTTGGCGAGCGGCGAATTTTAGGACTCGGCGTTTGCACTCATTCACGAAGTTGTCGATGCCGTATTCGGCGACGGCCGCTTTTGTCACAAGGCCCAGTTGTTTTTCAACTTCGACTTCCACCCACAGTCCTTGGCAGTCGAAGCCGTTTTGATATCTTTGTTCGTGGCCAGTCATGGCGAAGAATCGCTGGTACGTATCTTTGTACGTCCGACCCCAAGCGTGGTGAACTCCCATGGGGTTGTTGGCGGTGATGGGGCCGTCGAGGAAACTCCATTTTTTCTTGCCCGCATTTTTTCTGCGGAGTTTTTGGAAGGTTTGAGTGTCCTTCCAAAAGTGCAGAACACTGTGCTCACCGGGTACGAAATTGCTGTCGGAGACGGGCTGAAACATAATCTGATGCGTATTGAATGGAGGTCAAAAAGCAGATGTGGGAGAAGTCTAAGATTCCGGCATCATCAAGGCAAAGCACGTTTGCTTGACACGAACAGTTGAGAATTGTTCGCTGCCGGATTCTCGCTGCCGGATTCTGGGCGGGGATTTGCGGGAGTGAGTTCTGCGATCTTCAGTGTGAAAGCCAGTGAACGGACAAATGGGGCGAAAATCCCGGAGTGCTTTGGTGGTGGCGGCTCAAGTTGATTGACCGTTTTTTAACTTTTGGGCTGACGTTTTGATGATGGCTTTTTGCCGATGGGAACTCGCGTGGGCAGCTTTCGTTTTCTAACGGCCACCAAGCAAATTTCTTGGCGATTGAAGGCCAGTTGTCGAGTCTGAACTGTTCCAAAGCCGAGATCTTCAAGCTGCTTTCGATATGTTTGGACTTCCGTCGCCAGTTTCCAATCGGGCAATTTTAATGTGGCAATGATGCCTCGAACTGGCAAGCCTCGTTCGAGCACATAATCACGGATCACTTCGATCGTGTACGATGGCGGCATGTTGATATCGATTGTCAACCAACGCACGTTTTCCAGATCTTTCTTTGGAACGTCTCTTGCCTTGCGACGAATATGTTTGAGACCTCGATCTTTCAGGACCACGGGATCCATGGCAGCGGGATCAATGGCGATGACTTTTGCTCCTAAAGACAGCAGGTATTGAGACGCTCCACCTGGTGCGCTGCCAATTTCAGCCACGACGTCTGTTTTGTGAATGGGAAGTTCACTCCACAAGACTGCTTCGTTTATTTTTAACCATGCTCGATTTACGGCACTGCCTGGCAGTTGAATCGGGGGGGCACCGCCGGGCCATGTTTGAGCGATGGACGATGCGTCGTGCCAACCCAGCCACCATTCATTGGGGGCAACAAGAATCACACAGATTGTGCGTTCGTTGGTCTTGCTGACTTTGTTGCATCGCATGTCGGGAAACTGTGGCTTGAGTTTTTCGACCAGCAGTTTGGATGCTTGGTGTGCAACTGGGCTGATGCCTGGTTCGAAGCCTCCTTTGCCCGGTTGACTGGTGTCTCGTTGCCAAAAGTGCAGTGATGTGAGCGGCGTTTTTTTGCACAGCGCGCTCATTTGTTCGGCCATGTCTGTGGCAAGTAAGTCGGCATCGTCATTGATGGCCTTGCCAGCCGACCAGCCCCACAGGCGAGCGAATGTTGACCACAGTCGAAATGTTTTGACTTTGATTTTGGGGTCAACCACTTTAAAGGTCATGAAGCCTGGTCGTGAAAACGCAAAACGCAGACCTGGGTAGCGAGTGGTGAGTTCTTGCTTGCAGGCCTGTTCGGCTCCAACTTGGCAGCAGACAAAGAGAAAACGAGGAGATTTGGGCATGAAGAGTTTGCTTGTTAAAGCTGTTTGTGTCTGGCTGTTTGAGGGTTCACCCATGACTTCGTGGGAAGAATCGTTTAAGCAGATTCGTCGATGACTGGGTTGCTGAGTATTCCGATGCTTTCGATTTCGATATCGACTGTGTCGCCGTGGTTTAAGAAGACGGGTGGTTTGCGAGCAAAGCCGACTCCATGGGGAGTTCCCGTGAGGATCACCGTGCCGGGGGCTAAGATGGTGCTGCCGCTTAAGAATTCAATTAAGGTGGGCACATCAAAGATCATGTCATCGGTATTCCAATCTTGCATCACGTTGCCATTGAGCGTGGTTTTGATTTTAAGCGAATTGGGGTTTGGGATTTCGTCGACCGTTACGAGATGGGGCCCCAAGGGGCAGAAGGTTGCAAACGTTTTGCCTCGACACCATTGACCTCCACCACCATTTCGTTGCCAGTCTCGAGCGCTGACATCATTAGCGCAGGTGTATCCCAGAACGTAGTCGAGTGCTTGGTCTTTGCTGACGTTGTGGCACGTCTTTCCAATGATGATGGCGAGTTCACATTCGTAGTCGACTTTGTCGCTGTTCAACTGACGAGGCAACACAATGGGATGGTTTGGGTGTTGAACGGCTGTGCTATTTTTCATGAACAGAACGGGATGTTCTGGGATCGCTTGTTTGCCTTCTTCGGCATGTCGTCGGTAGTTCAATCCAATGCACAGGATGTCTACCGGATGCACGGGGGCAAGAAGTTCACCGGTGACGACGGTGTCCGTGACTTTGGGAGAATCGTACAGGTCGCCTTCGATGCGTCTGAATGTGCCGTCTGTTTGAACTTCGGCGTGACACGTGGAGTTGTCGGCGAGCTTAAGGCGTGCAATTTTCATCGAAGGGAGGACTTGACAAGGAGAAGGCGGTGAATTTTGTTGGTGATGATCTGGGCTGTGTTTCTAACGTCAAAATGACCCTAAGTCGAACGGCTGTTGTGGATGATTTGGAATACTGCGGGGTCTGCGGTGGGGCTGGTGTTGATGGCATCCGCCGCAGATGCTGATGTGGTTTTAACGTTGTGGCCGTTTCGTAGAAATGTGGTTGTGTGAACGGGTGAAAGCCAAGCAGTGGTTCTTTGGGTTCGACTGTGTTTGGCTGTGTTTGGCTGATGGATCTGCTTGTTCTGTGGTTTGGGGGGCGTACCAGCAAGAATTGCAAGTCATCGTGAATTTGTGAGTGGCAGTTAATGCCGGTGTATCGATTCGGGGGCACATCGCACTCGACAGGTCTTTTTCGGCAGCACTATAAAGCCAGATCTTATGGGCAAGTCTGGTGAATTCCAGAACGCGAAATAGTAGTTCACTTCTTAATTCTCTCTCGATTCCAGATCGGGATACGATCGTTATGACTCGATATCGCCACAGCCTACCATGTCTTCTTCTTGTCTTATCTGGCTGCCAGACATTCAGCGGTTTGTTTCAGGACCGATTTGCGGCGGCTCCGGAATACCGTACGGATGAGCAGCTGGCTGTTAGTCAGCCATTGTCTCAGGCGAGTTCGCCAGAATTAGGCGCAGGTGTTGGGAATGGCGTGACGAATGCTGTGGCAGTTGAACAGGATGCGAATCCGGTGTCTTTGGCGAGTTACAATCCCGCCAATACGCCTCAGCAAGCAGGCCGCAATTCGTCTCAAAGTTTGGTTGAAGCAGGTCAGCAAGCATTGCCAGACGCGGGGGTAAATAATCCATCTGGCCTTCAGCAGGCTCGAGCGTTGTTCCATCAAGCTTTGAGCCTGGATTCCAGCAACACAGATGCTCATCATGGCATTGCGATTGTTGCCGACTTGCAAAAAGACTGGAGAGCTGCCGAACAGCATTACAAGCAGGCACTTTCTGGCAACGTATCAAATCCTAATTTGCTGAATGATCTTGGTTACAGCTATCTCTTGCAAAGCCGATACCATGAATCGTTGCAGTACTTGAATCAAGCGATTCAGATTTCACCAAAGCATGAACGTGCTCACTTAAACTTGGCTCTGCTTTCGTTGCGGCAAGGTGATGCAGATTCTGCTCGCCAAACGTTGACTCAGATTTATTCTCCGCAGGAAGTTGAAAGCAATTTGGCTCGACTGCAGCAGGATTTGATTAAGTTGATTGCGGATGCTGGTGGAAATTATGGAACTGGGGCTGGAAGCGGTGCCGGTTCAAACAGTGGCAATCTGAATGCTGGCGTTGCGCAGGCTCAACCTTCCCCTTGGAACGCCAATGATGGTCAAGTTCAACCTTATCCGGGACAACCGGTGCAGCAGGTTCCAAGGCAGTTGGTTCCAAGGCAGTTGGTTCCGGGACAACCAGTTCCAGGGCAGTTGGCAGGTGGCGGCATTCAGCATTTTTCTGATGCGGCTGGTTCCTTGGCAATTGATCCGGCGTTAGGTGCAAGTCGTTCTCAGCCTGTTTCGTTGTATCCACCGGGAGTGATTCGGGAAGACGTGGTTGCAGGGCAAGTTGCCAATCGTAATCAGGCGTTGCCTGAGCGTGTTCATGCTGGAGCTGCGAATTCCCAGTTTGGAAATGCACAGCATGGAAACATTCAGGGCGGTCAGTCAAACTTTCAGGCTTATCCCGTCGGAAATTCACGGACTGTGCATGCTGCGGGGGCAAACAATTCTTCAGCGGCGATTGCTCAGCAGCCCCCAGCTTTTGGTGGAGTTGGACCACAGGGTGGTTCGCCAGCGGGGTTGAATTTGGGACCCGGTATGCCTTTTCCTGTCGGTGGTGTGGCAGGGCAGCATGTTCCGTCTGGACAGTTTAATCCAGGGCAGTTCAATTCGGGCGTTCAAGAGACGGCTCAACCATTGCTTAACCAGTATGGTGCTGGGGGAGCAGCGAGACCAGCAACAGGTTTCGGCCAAGCAAATTATCGTCAGGTGCATCCCGGTGCGTCTGCTTTGGGTGGCAATGGGTATGTACCGCATGTCCAAGGCCAACAGAGTTTCAGTCAGTTTCCTGCTCACCGACAACCGCAAGCTGGATTTTCGAATCAGCAGCATGCGGCCAGACCAGTGAATACTCAGCCAGTCAGCTATGGGCGACCGGTCGGGAATTCAGCTGGCCAAGTGAATCCGAGTCAGGGGCAAGGTTTACCGTATCCGGCGGCGAATCAAGTTCCGGGAACGTTGGGTTCTGGAATGAATCACGGCCCCTTTAACCATCATGATGGTTTGAATCAGCACGGTGCTTTGAACCAACACGGTGGTTTGAATCAACACGGTG
>CAYTUE010000151.1:4157-8592 GCA_964441085.1 uncultured Planctomycetaceae bacterium | reverse complement strand
CGTCCATTGTCACGCGAATTTCCAGAGGCTGCAGTGTTTTCACGGCATACCGGCGAGTATTCACGAATACCGACGTTTGCACTCCTGCAGGAGACACAAGCTTCACCGAGAGGACACCATCAGCGCCTAAGGTGCTGGTCATCACGTCATCACGATGTCGGCGACTGAAACTTGTGAGTTCCGACATCAGATTTCGGAACCCCACTTCGAAGCCAGCCGTTTGCTTCCAAACTTCAGTATTGTAATCGAAGAACGAAATCGTCTCGGCACCAGAAAATAATGCCTGGTAGGCCATTACCCGCAGCTCGCTGATTTCAGGAAGCTTGTTGTCGGGCGGTAAAATCCACGTTTGTAAAATCACCACCAGTGGTAAATCACGTTTCGCAATCTGCATCAGCTTGCGACTGCGATGGACAATCAGGAAAACATCATCCAACGGTGCCTCATGAAGGTCTGGATAGGGCATGATTCTCATCACGTCGGCTGCAGCGTACAAAGACGAAAAGGATTGATAATCCTGCGTGTCCCAGCTTGCCATCGGACCCCAGTGAGAAATTTCTAGGCGTGTGTTTGGAAACTGCTGCCGGAAATTTGGCAGCAACTGCTGATACAAATCAATGTAATAGTCAAATGGTGTGTCGGGCGAATTTCGGCCAGGTTCGTCCATCACACTGAAGCCAATCAGTGATTTTGAATTGACTTTTTCAGCACGCTGGAGTCCCCGTTCAATTTCTTCTGGAGTCGTGCTGTTGATCCACCAATTTGCCAACACGACCTGCAATCCGGCTTTCGTGGCTGCGGCATGAAGGTTGGGCCAATCAAGAATCACTTGAGTGAACCCCATTGATTTTAATTCTCGTAAATCCTGCTCGGAATGCGGGCTGTACATTTCGAATCGCTGAGCAACGCGCCCTGTCAACGGGACGTCAAAATATGGAGCATTACTGCGCCGCCGCTGGTCCTGCTGATCGGTCCATGCGTGTGCATCCCGTCGCTCTAAATCAAGAGGCCGTCCATTTGTCGTCGCAGTGCTCTGTGCTGCGGCAGGTTCTCGGCAGCAAAGCAAAATAAGCAGCCCGCAAGCAGCGATGAATCGTTGAGATGCAAGGTGAAGTCGCATAAAGAATCACTGCCAGAAGTTGTGTTCTAAATGGTTTAGCAAGTGAAGTATGCTCTGCTGATATCATCCATGTTTTAGCGAATCACATAAGACGATTCTAGTGCCACCCATGTCTCGCGTGCTACCTATGCCTCGTGTATTGCTGGTGTCGTGTTTCGAATCAGCAGGTGCGAACATACTCCATCCCTTTTCTCATTCTCCGAGTCACGGATTTTCGTGCTATGAATCTTCTGCTTTCGTTGCCGGGAGTTTCAGAAATTGATCTGTGTTGACGTCTTCTGCTTTGAGTTGCTGAGTCTGCACAGGCAGCCAGAGTGAAACGGCAGGCAGGTAGGTGATACACATTAACGCCGCCATCATCGCAAAGAAGAATGGCAACAATGGTTTCGTGACCTTGGCAATCGATGTCTTGCCGACTCCACAACCAATAAACAGGCAGGTGCCCACCGGCGGAGTACACAAGCCGATACACAGATTGGCAATCATCATGATTCCAAAATGAACCGGGTGCATTCCCAAAGCCATCACAACTGGCAAAAAGATGGGGGTGAAAATCAGAACCGCTGGAGTCATGTCCATGAACGTTCCCACCATGATCAACAGCACGTTGATGACCAATAAAATGACAACTGGGTTTTCCGACAGCCCCAGTAATGCAGCACTGACTGTTTGAGGGATATTGGCCATTGTCATGATCCAGCTCATCCCCGAACTGGCACCAATCAACAACATGACCACCGCAGTGGTAATGCCAGATTCCAGTAAAATATCGGGCAGTTCGCGCAGCTTGATTTCTCGATATAAAATGACGGATAGGAAGAACGAATAAACCACCGCAATCGCTGCCGCTTCCGTGGCTGTAAAGTAGCCCGCCAGAATTCCTCCAATCACAATCACAATCAGCAACAAGGTCAGGATGGCTCGGAAAAAGCTCTTGGTGATTTGCTTCAAATTCGAGCGTTCTTCTCGCTGGTATCCCTTTCGATAGGAAACCCAACCACACACCAGCATGATAAACAGGCCCGTGAGTATGCCGGGGAAAACGCCTGCGAGGAACAAAGCCCCAATCGATGCACCCGCGCCTGCTGCGACTGAATACACGATCATGATGTTGCTTGGTGGAATCAGCATCCCGGTGGTCGCTGCCGTGGTGGTGACTGCGACGTTGAAGTTTCGGTCGTAACCTTTTCGGTTCATTTCTGGAATCATGAAACCGCCGACCGACGAAACAGCGGCTGCTGCCGAACCGGAAATCGATCCAAACAACATGCAAGTGAGCGTGTTGACATAAGCTAAGCCACCTGGCAAAAATCCCACCAGTGTGCCAGCAAAGTCAATCAGTCGGCGAGCCATTCCGCCGCGTCCCATCAAGTGGCCAGACAGAATAAAAAAAGGAATTGCTAGCAGCGTAAAGCTGTTAACGCCGTTGGCCATATTTGCCGCAACGACCACCGTTGGATCACTGCCTTCTACAAACACGGCGACAAATGTGGCCATGGCAATCGCAACCGCGATGGGGACTTCGATCACCAATAGCAATCCAAAGACCACGACAAGAATCAGAGCAATCGATCCCATTACTCGGCTCCTTTCTGATTCGATTTTGCGGCGGCTTCAAGATCAAGCTGATCATCTGTGATGGTTTGATCATCAACCGAATCACCTTTACGGATTACGGCCAGTGTCTGAAAGACATTATCCAACGTGTACAAGATGATGAAGGCTCCTGAAATGGGCAGAGCCAAATAAACATGCCCCATTTTCCAGCCGAGTACAGGGGTTGTTTGCTCCATCGTGAGCGTATCTGATGCGACTCGTGCACCACCGACAACCAGCACGGCGATCGCAAAAAACAATACGATCGCATGCACGATCATTCGAGACCATTGGCTTGCACTTCGATCTAACTTGCCCACGAAATAGTCGACTCCCAGATGACTGCCGCGACCAAACGCGACTGCACCACCCAGCAGCGAGACCCAGATCAACAGGAATTTCGCCAGTTCTTCAGTCCATTGAGCCTGCCCGTTGGGTAACCAAGCCCAGATTCCAGTTTCCAAGCCGCCCGAGTATTTCACGACGATGTCGCCGGATGCTCGAGTCATCACGCCCCAAACAACGCTTCCGACAAGCGCGGCGACGGCAAGAATCAAGGCAAATTCGAGAACTCGAGTCATCCCCGTTTTCAGTAAATTCAGAGCACGCAACATCAGCGAACCTCCTGAATTTGCTTCGCTAAATTTCGTGTTTCGGCATCTTCGATTTCAGCAAACATGGGAGCCACTTTTTTCGCAAAGGCGGCTGTGTCGACTTCGTAGATTGTGACGTCGGCTTGCCGAGCGGCTTCTAAAGACTCTTGAGTTTTTTCTTCCCACAGCTTTCGCTGAAACGTTGCCGAGTCATTGGCAGCTTGGGAAACCCAGCCTTGTACATGAGGATCAAGATTGTCCCAAACTTTGGTACTCATCATCAGAATATCGGGGACTCGAGTATGGCCATCAAGTGAAAAGTGTTTACACACTTCACTGTGTTTGCTGGACGTAAAGCTCGGAGGATTGTTTTCTGCCCCATCAACAATTCCTTGCGAAAGTGCAGAGTACAGTTCCCCAAAAGAAATTGGTGTGGCTGATCCTCCCATTGCTTCAACCATCTTCACCGCTGTTCTGGAATTCATGACACGAATCTTCATGCCTTTCAGATCGTCTGGCGTCTTGATCGGTTTGTTTTTGGTGTAAAAGTTACGGCTGCCTGCGTCGTAATAACACAGCCCTCGCAGAAACTTACTTTTACCAGATTCCAGTAAATTCTTACCAATGTCTCCTTCCAGCACGGCCCAGTAATGATCTGAATCTCGAAACAGATAAGGCATGCTGTAAACGGACATGATTGGGATGAAGTTTTCAATCGCCGCCGCCGACGTCTTGGTCATCGCCAGTGAACCATTTTGAAGCTGTTCAATACACTGGTTTTCGTTGCCTAGCACAGAACCTGAGTAAATGTCGATTGTGACTCGACCGCCAGATAGCTCCTCCAGTCGACTCTTCATGTGTTCCATCGCTCGATGCACGGGATGTCCCGTGTCCTGAGAATGGCCCAGCTTTAAGACCGTCTGACCGAGTGTTCCAGAACCCTGCATCTTCAGAAAATACGCAAAGCCTAAGGTCGACAGCAGCGCGCCCACCACAAGCCCAACCATAAAGATGGAAGCCGATTTATTCATTCAGATGATCCGCAGAGAAAACGTGTTTTGAAACGGGCACATAAAAACGGTTGCCGAAGTCGCCAGACTTTGGCTGTTCACGGTTGGTTGATCAC
>CAYTUE010000151.1:0-4057 GCA_964441085.1 uncultured Planctomycetaceae bacterium | reverse complement strand
GTTGGTTGATCACAGTTGGTTTAATCGTCGCTGGTCGAAATTCTGGCGAATCCAGCGACTCTACTGGATGCTGAATTCGCTTGTTTGGCGGATTCCCGTTTCGCTGGATGATGCGCCCACGCGAACTTCGAACTTTCCGGGTTCGACAACCCATTGGTTGTCGCGATCCAGCATTTTTAAGTCTCGCTTGGGCAACAGTTCGAACGTCACGGTTTTGCTTTCACCAGGCTGTAAGGATACTCGTTCAAAGCCTCGTAAAACTTGATCGAACGGAGCAACTGAAGCCACGACATCCTGAATGTACAGTTGAACAATTTCATCCCCAGCGCGATCGCCCGTGTTTTTAATGTCACAGGAAATCGTGATCTTGTCTTCGGCGGTTGGTTTTTCTGGGCGAATCGACAGTTTGCCGTATTCAAACGATGTATAGCTTAATCCAAATCCGAATTCGTAGAGCGGGCCCACCAATCGAGTGGTCCCCCATCCGTTTTCGTCAGCCGCTTTACTTTGAGCCCCCCAAGCACCTCGACGATGTGGAACCGCCAGTGGTAACTGACCAACCGTTTGAGGAAACGTGATCGGAAGCTTTCCGCTGGGATTGTTTTCGCCAAAGATCGTTTCAGCAACTGCTTGACCCACTTTTTCACCACCGTGCCAGCAAACCATAACGCTTGGCACGTGTTGCTGAATCCAGTTGACCGAAGCTGCTCGACCAATCATAAGCACAACAACAACCGGCTTTCCGGTCTTCACCATTTCCTTCACCAATCGCAGTTGGTGACCTGGTAAATTTAGTGAATTTCGTGAAAGTGATTCTCCGACAGTGCTGTGGTCGTCACCGACAACTGCCACAATCAAATCGACATCAGCAGCCGCTGCGATCGCTTCGTCGATCATCTTTTGTTCTTCGTCATTCGGCGGTTCTGGGAGAACCTCCGATCCCGGAAAACGCGAATCTTTGAACTTCGTTCCTTCGGCGTAAACAACATTGGCTTGGTCTCCCAGCAGCTGCTTGATGCCAGCATAGGGAGTAATCACGTCTGATTCGCCTGGGCCGTAGCGGCTGATCATGGGGGCTATATCGTTGGCGCCTGGTCCAGTGACCAAGACCGATTTTACTTGACTGGCTTGGAACGGAAGTTTGTTGCCTTCGTTTTTCAACAAGACAATTGATTTACGAGCAGCTTCAAGCGTTGCTTCTTCATGTTCAGTGGTGTGAATAATGGCGGGTGCTTTTTTGGCGTCCACAAATGGGATGTCAAACAAGCCCAGTTCAAACTTTACTCGCAGGACATCGGCAACTCGAGAATCAATCACGTCTTCGGTCACTCGACCTGCTTTGACCACTTCTCGCAACGCCAGTACAAATTCTTCCATCTTCTTGAAGTTTGTTCGCACATTCAGTCCCGCGTTAACAGACTGAGCAACGGCGTCGCTAAAGTCTTCGGCAACACCATGTTGTCGGTGCAGGCGAGTGACGGCTCCACTGTCAGAAACGACGTAACCTTTGAAGCCGTATTCTTTACGAAGTAGGTCTGTCAAAAAGTAGGAACTGCCGGTCACAGGAACCCCATCGTAGGTATTGTAGGAACTCATTGTTCCTTTTGGGTGAGCTTCAGTGAACACTTTCTGGAACGGATGCATCAAGATTTCATGCATGTCTCGAAAAGGAATCTGCGGATCGGTGCGACCTCGCGCGTCACGCCCACCATTGGGATGGCTGTATGCCGCAAAGTGTTTCACGGTGGATACAACACCTTCGGCTTGTAGCCCTTTCACCTGCTGAATTCCGAGTTCTCCCACTAAATATGGTGACTCGCCGTAGCATTCGATGGTGCGTCCCCAACGTGGGTCACGGACAGTGTCCAAGATGGGCGAATAGACATTGGTGTAGCCTAAGCAACGAGCTTCCTTGCCGGTAATGACACCAATGCGATGAACCAAGTCGCGGTCAAAAGTGGCACCGATGCCAATTTGAGCGGGAAAGTTGCTGGCCAACCGATGACATGCTCCTCGAATGCCTTCGTTGGTAAAATCAACGGGAACACCCAGTCGCGTTTCTTCGATAAACCAACGCTGGATCCGGTTCAGTAGTTCACCATGTTCGACGAAACCTGTGTATTCTTTTTCGCCGCGCACTCCATTGCAATGTTCGTCGATATTGCCAACGCCGTCTTTCCAAACTCGCTTCTTCCATGAATCATTGGGAACCGGTGATTTCACCACTCGTTTGTAGCCGTAGATGGTTCCCATCTGGCATGTCTTTTCATCCAACGTCATCTGCGAAATCAAGTCGGCGACTCGCCGTTCAACGGGAAGTGCTGGGTTTTCGTAATCGTCCTGCTTCCCGTTTTTGTTCCGGTCGATCCAACCATCACGGTAGATTTCGGTGGACTTTGTTTCCTGAGCCATCGCAAGCCCAGTGAAAATTAACCAGATAAACACGCTCTTTGGCAACATCATTTTCATGTGATCCAAGATTCCTTTTTTATCAGCTCGATTTGCAGTCGCAGATTTCGTTTTTTTATTGTAATCAAGGGGTGATCAAAAGTGCAGTCACGTGACTGAAAACCACGGATTACTCAACCGCTCCTAAGTTCACTCGCTTTCCTTTGACGGGGTTGCCAAAGAAGTCTAAAGGGGCTTCAGGCATTTTGATTGACAGGCCTTTATCGATCGCTCGGGAGCGAGGTTTTAAGCGATACCCCTGCAAATCCTTCATTGTTTTCAAGTCAATATCCGTGCCCGCTCTGCCAGGCCGAACGAAACCTGGATTCGACGTGATGGCAGTTGTATCACCCGGAAAAGGCATCAGGTTGTAGTACACGTTGTTTTTGAAAGACGTGTTGATCCCTCTTGATTTTCGAGTCCACAACCCCTTGCTTTCGAAGTAAAAAATGTTGTTTTCGAAACGAGTGTTGATGGGGGTTCGGTTTTGAGGGAACACATAGGACCGTATTCCACGTTTTGCGAAATGAGTGTTGTTGTAGATGTGAATGTTCTGGGCATCTTGTTCTTGTTCGAAGCCGTAGAAGTACAATCCTTTTCGTTCATTTTGACTGATGTTGTATCGAATCACGACATTGCGGTTGGGTCTTTTCATGATGCCACAGAACCACATGTTGTCATGACTGTAGTTGTACTGAATGAACGTATTAATACAGTTGAAGTCTGCATCAAAGCTACCTCGATCTTTGTCTTCTTCTCCCACATTCCCGTAGGCTTCGTTGTGCTGGATACGAATGCCATCTGTGTTGAAGCAAAAGATGCTGTGTCCCGTATCGTAACGACTGCTGTTGGCTAGCGTGTTGTATTCATAAATCGCGTCTTTACTGGATCGAGCAATCACGTTATTTCGGCCTGTGTGATCGATATAGTTTTCAGCCACATAAACGTTGGTCCACAGATTTTCTGTGATCTCATCGTGAGGGCGAATTTCAACTCGAGCACAGGAGGAATCATTGCCGATCCCAACGCCGCCAATCTGAGTCACTCGGTTGTTGGTAATCCTTAAGTCATCGATCCACGTTTTTTTGCATTCCATAACGTGCACATGAATTCCACCTCGCCTTTTGCCTGCGACATTACCGTTCACGTGATGAACGTTGCAGTTGTCGATATAAATGTGACTGAAGACACCTTCCTTCCGTTCGATCAAAACGTAGATTCCAAACAGGTTTCCTTGATCTGCTTTGCTGCCGTTTGTGTTGGTGATTTCGAGATCACTGACTTCCACCCACTGCATGTTTCTGAGCCGCAAGCCAGCTTGATTTTCTCCTCCGGCATCGATCCGAGGTCGTTTGCCCTTGCTGTACGCCTTGATCACGATGGGAGCGTCTTTGGTGCCAGAGCCTTGAGGAGCAAACATGCCCTGAAAGCTCTTTCCGCGCTGAAATTTGATCACGTCTCCCGGCCGAAACTTGGCCTCCCGAAGTTCATCAAACTTCGCTTGGGAATCAATCTGATATTCCGTTGCAAAGGATGGTGAGGTAATCGCAAATACGATCACAGCGGCGTTGATCAGAGACTGCCGTTGAGATGCCAACCAAGATGTTGG
>CAYTUE010000150.1:5910-8621 GCA_964441085.1 uncultured Planctomycetaceae bacterium | reverse complement strand
ACTAGTAGAAATTCTCATCAACCAAAATGACTACAAAACAAAAACCCGTCGCCGAACAGACCGTCTTGATTACCGGAGGGACAGGCTCCTTTGGAAAAACTATGGCACTGCATTTGCTTGATCAGGGCTATGGTGAAATTCGCATCTTCAGCCGTGACGAATGCAAGCAAGAAGAAATGCGGGTTCACATGGCTGAGCCCAAGCTGAAGTTTTACATTGGTGATATCCGGAACCGCGCCAGCTTAGATGCGGCGATGCCGGCAGTCGATCTTGTCTTCCACGCTGCGGCGCTCAAGCAGGTTCCGTCCTGCGAGTTTTTCCCAATGGAAGCCGTTCAGACGAACATTATCGGTAGCGCTAACGTGCTTGAATCGGCGATCGACAACGGCGTTGAATGCGTGGTTTGCCTCGGGACTGATAAAGCGGTCTACCCTGTCAACAGCATGGGCATGACGAAGGCGTTGATGGAGAAGTTTGCTCAGTCGTACGCACGTCGGTTGGTGGACGTTGAAGGGGCGACGCGAATTTGTAGCGTTCGATATGGAAACGTGATGTACTCTCGCGGCAGTGTGATTCCTTTGTTCATTCGCCAGATCAAGGAAGGCAAGCCGATTACGATCACCGAGCCATTGATGACTCGTTTCATGCTGCCACTGCGAGAAAGTGTGCGATTGGTCGAGTTTGCGTTCCAGAACGCACAGCAGGGAGACATCTTCATGAAGAAAGCCGCGGCGTGTACCGTTGGCGATCTTGCGGAGGCACTGAAGCAGCTTTTCAAGAGTGATACGGAGATCAAAACGATCGGAATGCGTCACGGAGAAAAACTGCACGAAACGTTGGCCAGCCTGCCTGAGGTTCAACGATCTGAAGACATGGGCGATTTCTTACGGATCCCGATGGATAACCGCGACCTCAACTACAACAAGTACTTTACCGAAGGTGAAAACTTGATTTCTCAGGCAACCGACTACGACTCTGAGAACACCGATCAATTGACAATCGACCAAGTGAAAGAGTTGCTTCTGTCGCTGCCAGAAGTTTGTCACGAATTAGAGTTGGCTGGTTTACCGGCACAAGCATAGCTTGACGAATCTATTCGATATCCAACGTTCGCTTTCTTGTGCCGAAGTACCATGACGCAGAATTCTGACTCCAACATAGCCGATTCCGAAACGGCGCCGCAGAAGGTTGTGGTGACCGGCAGCGATGGTCTGCTTGGCTGGCACACGCGCGTGTTTCTGTCGACGCACGAGCACGTAGAGGTGATTCCCTGCAATCGGCAGACGTTTAACGACGACAAAGCGTTGTCTGAATGTTTAAACGGTGCCGACGCCGTCATCCATCTGGCGGGAATGAATCGCGGAGACGAAGCAGAAGTCGCGGCCGCCAATGTGGCAATCGCTCGGCGACTAGCTGATTCCTGTCGATCGAATTCGGCGACGCCTCACGTGGTCTATTCATCGTCGACGCACATTGATGGCGATTCCCAATATGGCAAGTCAAAAAAACAAGCTGGTGAGATTCTGGGTCAATGGGCTTCGGAATCGGGAGCCAAGTTTTGTGATCTGGTGCTGCCTCATATTTACGGCGAGCACGGCAAGCCGTTCTACAATTCTGCCTGCAGCACCTTTGCTCACCAAATCGCGCAAGGTGAGCAACCATCGGTGACTGGGAACGGTCAGCTGAATCTGCTGCATACTCAGCAAGCGGCAAGGATTATCTGGGACGTGATTCAGAAGGGCACCAGCGGTCAATTGAGGCCCCAGGGCGAATCCATCTCTGTGGTGGATTTGGTTGAGCGAATGACTCGGTTGGCCGACAGGTATCGCGGTGGCGTTGTTCCGTCGTTCATGGATCCATTTGACCTGCGTTTGTTCAATACGTGGCGATCCTATCTGACGGCAGAGCAGCGACCGATCGATTTCAAGTTCCACTCCGACGATCGCGGCAGCTTGTTTGAAACAATTCGAAGCGATGGTCAGGGCCAAGTGTTTCTGTCGACCACGCACCCTGGGATCACTCGTGGAAACCATTTTCACTTTGACAAAGTTGAGCGATTTGCGGTGATCTCGGGTAAGGCGACCATTCGAATGCGTCGCGTTCTTCACGACCATGTGGACGAATATGAAGTGACGGGAGACAAGCCGCAGGCGATCGATATGCCGACACTTTACACTCACAATATTACGAACACGGGAGACGAACCGTTGGTGACGCTGTTCTGGGCGGCCCAGCATTTCGATCCCGAAAATTCAGACACTCATTTCCTGCCGGTTCAATAGGCTTTTTGTGGGCCTTGAATCGCTCGAACAATAATTTGCTGATTCCGACCTTGCAACAGATTGAAAAACCATGTCTCAACGTTTGAAAGTCATGACCGTATTGGGGACTCGCCCTGAGATCATTCGGTTGGCTTGCGTCATGCATAAACTGGATAAATACGCCGATCATAAACTCGTTCACACGGGTCAGAACTACGATTACGAGCTGAACCAAGTGTTTTTTGATGACTTGGGGATTCGCAAGCCGGATCATTTTTTGGGCGTCGACACCAGCAGCTTAGGGAATGTCCTAGGCGGTACGTTGATTGAAAGCGAAAAGGTGATGCGTGCCGAACAGCCCGACGCGGTGGTGATCCTTGGTGATACCAACAGCGCACTGGCGGGAATTATGGCTCGTCGAATGAAGATCCCGCTGTATCACATGGAAGC
>CAYTUE010000150.1:3545-5810 GCA_964441085.1 uncultured Planctomycetaceae bacterium | reverse complement strand
TTCCCGGCGGTCACCATTCGTAATGCTCTCGAGCGTCCCGAGGCGATGGACTCAGGGAGTATCACGATCGCGAGTACTGACCCTGATCGAATCATGGATTGCGTCGAAGTCGTGGTGGATCAATTTGAGGCTGGAAACATTGCGACTCCGCCGGCCGAGTATCAGGTTGATAATTGTTCGCAGCGAGTCATTCAGCTGATTCTCGGCACCGCCAAGCTGGCGCATCGCTGGCAGGGAATTGACTCGACCGAAGAAAAGATTTGATCATGAGAATCCTGCTGGTTCATCGCTATTACTGGCCGGACACCCCTGCTTATGCGCAGATGTTGCATCTGATGGCTAAGCGTTTTGTCGAAGCGGGGCATGACGTGACGGTCTTTTCGACTCAGCCTAGCTACAACGACTCCGTAGCCGAAAAACTACCGGGAAAGCAGGTCGTCGACGGCGTCACGATTTATCGGACACCGCTGTTGAAAGAGCAGAAAACAAAACTGCTCGTGAGAGCGATCAACGTCCTGTTGTTCTGCGGATCGCTGGCAGGACACTGGCTGTTGCGGTGGGGGAAGTACGATCTGATGACGGTCGCTAGTTTTCCACCGACGGTGATGGGGGTCATGGCTCGTTGGCTGACGTGGCTCACCGGAAGTCGCTATCTGTACCACTGCCAAGATCTTTATCCGGAAACGGCTCAAGCGACAGGTTTGATTCGGCGCCCATGGCTCGGGAAGCTGGCAAAGAAGATTGACTATCGAACCTGTCAACGAGCAGCGAGGCTGGTCACGTTATCCGGCGGCATGGTCGATACGTTGTGCGATCGTGGGCTGGAAGATTCAAACTTCTCGGTGATTAACAACTTCATCATCGACAAGCTGGATGCCTCGGTGGAGATTCCCGATGCGCTGTTACGGTCTGAGGATAAGTTTCGTATTGTATTTGCCGGAAACATGGGCCGGTTTCAGAATTTGCCCAACCTGATGGACGCGGCGAAGCGTTTTGCTGACAACGAACGGATCGAATTCTGTTTCATTGGCGGCGGCGCGATGACGGAGCGTTTGCGTGAACGAGCTGGTGATTGTTTAGGCAAAACCATCCACTTTTTTCCCTTTCAGCCGTTGCCGATCGTTCTGAAGCTGCTTTCTGATGCTCAATTGGCAATTATTTCGTTATCGCCGGGTGTGATTCGAACGGCGTATCCCAGCAAAACAATGAGCTATCTTGAAGCGGGATGTCGAATTTTGGCGGTGCTGGAAAAAGATACCGAACTGGCATCCTTGGTTCGTGAAGAAGATCTCGGGACTGTCTGCGGCGACACGTCGGTAGAGGGAATTCAGGCCGCGATTGAGCACGAATTCGATCGAGGAATCGAGCAAGCGAACGAGGGACGCTCAAAACTGCGGGCGGCTGGCGAGAAGCATTTTGGTCAGCAAGCGATCTTGCAGCGTTGGGTAGACTTGCTGGCTGAGCTGGAGAAGTAACTTCTTGGCGCGTATTGTCTGCCGACAATCGGCCTACTCCAAGCAGAATCGCACCATCAGGCAGCAGCGCAATAGAACTTCAGACGTCGATAACCTGCTGGTCGGACGGAACGATCGCGCCGGGGTAAATCGACTCGATGCTGGGAAGATTCAGCGGCTTGTCGCTCTCATCAAGCGGATTGATGTGTACCAGAAACAGAGAACCTGCCTGAACTTTGGCAGCGACTTTCGCCACAGGTGTCAAGCAACTGTGGCCAGTCGTGGCGGCCAGATCCTCAAACCCATCAGGAAAGTAGCACTCGTGAATCAGCGTGTTAATCCCGTCAAGGTTTGAAAGATACTCAGCGTCTGGGCAGGCGGTGGTGTCGGTGACATAAGCCATACTCCGATCATTCCAATCGATCCGAAAGCCAAGACAGCCGCCCGGATGAGTTAACGGAAACGATTTCAGTTTTGAGCCATCGTTCAGTTGGATTGTTTTGTTTGGTTCAATGGCTCTAATTTCGAAGTTCGGTTCGACCGGGAACAGAGCGCTGGCATAAAGGTGGTTCTTCAGGTCGGCGATTTTGGGCGGATCAACGTGTACAGTGACTCGGTCCAAATTTTTGTCCCGCAGCACGTCATACAGAAATGTAAGACCGACACAGTGATCAAGATGGATGTGCGATAGAAAGATATCGAGCGTTTTTGTGGCGATCAGATCACGCACGCGGAACATTCCAGTCCCCGCATCGAAGATGACACCTATTTCAGGCAGCATTAGGCACGCAGTATGTCGCCGGTTGTTCGG
>CAYTUE010000150.1:0-3445 GCA_964441085.1 uncultured Planctomycetaceae bacterium | reverse complement strand
AAAACACGGGACAAACGCTGAAATCAGACCGGCATGCGCGCGGCTGACGAAACGGGCCTCAATCCTGACGAGGAACGGGTGATTTCAAGGTTTGACAGAACGTTGGGCTGAACCTAGGTCTTAGACAACCTAGGTTTGCTCCTATGCGTTCAGCAACTGATCAGAGGATTGCTCGTTTTGCTGGTCGGATCGATGCCATTTCCGACTCAACACCCGTAGCTCGGTCCACTTGGAAACAAGTTGTGCCAGTGAGGCAGACTGGAATGCACTCATTAATCTCGCACGCTCAAGCTCAATCGTTCGCTGTGAAAGATCGAACCAGTTGGCGATCTGACGATTCGAGTGGCCTTGCTCGACCATGTTCAGAATCTTGAGTTGGCGATCGGATAACGCGTTGCGGTAAGATTCCAGTTCCTTAAGACGCTTTCGAACCGCCTCGCATTCAAGATCTTTCTCAACCGCGATTTTCAGATATTCGCCCAATTCCGCATCATTGAACCGAGCAGTAAGCACTGTTAGAGCACCCTTCTCCATCAGCTTGACAGCGTCGCGGAGTTCGACGTTTGCAATCAAAATCGTTGGGGCAGAACAAGCAGACTGCTCAGAAATTCTCGTTTGAAAATTTATTGCTGCAGCAGCTTGATCCCCGGCATAAACAACAATACAGGAAGGCGAGACCAATTCGGTTGCATTTAGAAATTCATCGACGCTTGCGAATCGGTTTTCTGAAAATCCAAGCGAACGGATGACAGAGCTGACTGCATCGGCGCCCTGTGATTCCAGTGCGATCACACTGACGTTGTTCTTGTCTGAATTTAGTTCGTACATTTTGATGTGCTCAATAGTGAGAGAAGGAAGGATACTGCGAGGTGCACAACTTAGGTGAGGGGGGGGAGTGGGGGTTAGGCCCGCGGTGTGTGAAAAGACATAGCTTTTGAGGGAGGGACCTAATATAAAGCCTCAGACAACCGAGTTTGTTACACCAAATTTTCGTTTAGCGAAAAAAATCGGCTCGTTTTCGGAAACCCCTATCTTTAACGGACATTTCAATTGAAATTCTACATGAAATAAGGGAAAATTATGTGGGCGGAAAGTCATGAGTACCTCAACCAGAACCAGTTTATTAGCACAGTTGCGGGAACCCGCATCTGATGATGCTTGGGTTGAGTTCACAGCGCTCTATGGCAGCCTGATCGAGAATTGGCTCAGACGCCAAGCGGTTTCGCCGCAGGACATTGAAGACATAAGACAGGATGTCATGATTGCGGTTTGCAGTGGGATTGAGAAGTTTGATCACAACGGACGAGTGGGAGCATTTCGAACTTGGTTGCGTCAGATCACCGTCAATCGGCTGCGCCGGCTTTGGGAGAAACGAAAGAAGCAGGCGGCGGGTCAGGATTTTACTAAGATCTCGATGATTGCCGATCAGTTGGCTGACTCGAACGCAAGGCTGTCGATCGAGTTCGAACGTCAACACGACGCTTGTCTGATTGAACATTTGCTTGGCAAGCTGGAAAATCGATTCGGTGCAAAGTCACTTCAGGCTTTTCGTAGAATTGTGTTGCTTGAGCATTCATCCCATGAAGTGGCGAAAGACCTTGAAATGACAGTTGGTGCTGTGCGAGTCGCTCAACATCGAGTACTTCGGGCGTTGCGCGAGATGGGCCAAGGGATGTTGGACTATTAAGACAGAAGGTGACATGCAACCGACCTGTCGATAGTTCGTAAACGCGATTTATCCTGTATGCTGTTAGGCATACTCCATTCGGGCTCTCGTTCAACAGGCGATCGGATTGCGCCGGCGAATTCTATCCGTTGGAAGTATGGAATCGGCCACCACCAACATTTCATCTCTTGTAATATCAGTCATCGAGAACCATTCACTTGAGTACTGATCCTATATCACGCGAGTCATCTTTGCACTTGAACGACAAGCAGCTGTCGGACTACGTAACGGAAGAACTTGCCAAGGAGTTGATTCCCGAGTGCGAGAAACATTTGCTTGAATGCGAGCAATGTGCTTCGCGTCTTGATGAAGTTTCCGGTACGAATTCTGATTTCGCCAGCCACATCAAGTCTTTGCTCAGTGGCAGATTAGTTACTGACACGGTGACAGGAGGTGACGATCTTGCCAGTCAAATTCCTTCAGTCAGGTGGGCTTCGGCGAGTTTCGGTTCGAATTATCAGGAGGGCCGGTTTCGGAAGGAAAAGATTATCGGTCGAGGCGGTATGGGAGAAATCTGGCAAGCCTACGACATTCTTGTCAAACGAAGGGTCGCACTGAAGCAGCTTCGGGAGGACAAGTCTTATTTGCCGAAACATCTTGCTCGATTCAAGCGGGAAGTTCAGTTGACGGCAAAATTGACTCACCCGGGAACCGTGTGCGTGATTGATTATTCCAATCAGCCCGGCAACGCCTACTATGTCATGAACCTAGTACAGGGTTGCACTTTGACTCGGATGATCAACGAGTATCATCGAAAACGTGTGTGTGAGAACGCTGATTTTTCTGAATTCATCACGCTGCTCAATATCTTTGTTTCGGTTTGCAATACGATTGCGTACGCTCACTCGAAAGGAATCCTGCACAGGGATATCAAGAGTGAAAATGTGATGGTGGGTGAGTTTGGTGAGGCGACATTGTTGGATTGGGGCTTGGCGAAATCGTTCGATGTCGGTGGCGATCAGAGCCTTGCGGAGTCAGATGAACCAGAAACGGACTCGGCCCCCGAAGACGCTTTGCTTTCTGCGCGGACGACGGTCGAGGGGCAAAGCTTAGGGACACCCGCGTTCATGTCTCCCGAACAGGCGACAGGATCATTGGGAAAGATTGATGTCCGAAGTGACACGTACATGCTCAGCGGGCTGCTGTACGAGATTCTGGCTGGCTGTCCACCGTTTGTTGGGGACAATGTCAATGCTGTCATTGATATGGTGATTCATGATGCACCGCCGCTTGCCAGTGATATTGTGTCTGATTGTCCAACTGCTTTGGTTCGGATCTGCAACAAAGGATTGTCAAAAAACCAAGAAGATCGTTTTCAAACAGCCAGTGAATTGATTGAACAGGTTCAAGTATGGCTAGTCGGCCGCGCTGAACGGAAAAAAGCAGACGAATTCTTTAAACGTTGTCTTGAGTTGACGTTTGATGCGATGGGAATTGTGGACTTCCGCTTGGGACTTCAAAACCTGAACGCTGCCTGGGAAACCATGTTCGGCTGGGATCCCGCAGAAATTACAGGGCGAACGCACTACGAAATGATTCACCCTGACGACCAAGTTCGTGCCGCACGAGCACTTTCAAGAGCGAACCGGCACAAGGAAACTCAGCAAGTGACCGTCAGACTTTTGTGCAAAGGTGGGCACTACCAACGTTCTGTCTGGAACTTGGCTCCCTATGTTGAGGAAGCTTCGGTGTTGATTATTGGCCGCCGACTGGATTGAT
>CAYTUE010000149.1:0-8819 GCA_964441085.1 uncultured Planctomycetaceae bacterium | reverse complement strand
GTAGCTCTACTCCTTTGTGATCTCGGAACGGATAACCGTAATCAATGCCACCAATAATCGTGACGGCCGTTAAGCATGCCAACATGCCCCAGACAACGGCCAGTAAACGGCGGCATGTGTGAGGCAATTTTCCGATTGTGGGTTGCCAAACATTGAACCATGACAAAAAGATATCAGGAATCGAAATCCGGCGATCGCCTGCCATAGCGAACTTCGCAGCCAACCCATGAGCAACCATGACGATCAACAAGCCAACGCCGAGCTGCCCCAAGGCGATTCGCCCCCGAAGAGTTTCTTGATCAGCCAGAGAATGTCGAATCCACACACTGCTTAAAGCAATTCCAATGATCCCGGCAATCATCAGCCAAAACCACATCGGAATTGATGCCAATGCAGAACGATCGTCGAATTCTTCCTCCGGAGCATCTGGCAATCCATCAGCCCACGACGTGCCTTCAGTCTGAGTTCCGTCGACAACAGGATAGTAACCACAGTCAGGACACCAAGAATTCTCACCCCATTCGGTTACCGTGTGACAACGAGGGCACGTTTCTTGGGGATGAGCTTCCTGAGAATTCAGTTCAAGGGTTTGTGATGAAGACATACGATCAGTCCAATTCAGGTGGTCCGCAAAATTCAACGTGAGCGAGATAGCCAAGCACCTGTGTTAACGGCGCAGCACACTATTTAACGGTGCAGCACACTCTGTTCACTTTTCCAAACATAGGTCGAACTTTGCGGCGTGCAGACGCTGGTTGTTGTTTTTTGACAGCGCAAGCAAAACTCACCCGAAACCGAATGTCGCGTAGCGACATTGGTGAGTCAATCTTAGGCTTCACAACCGCTACAATGGGCCTGACTAGAATCAGAGTGTCAGCGCAAGGTAGACGTTATCACCGCTTGGCACTCACTTTAGGCACTCTGCAGTCAATCTTGTGCAAGCGGCTCACTTGGACTGAGTTCACAGAACATGCCGACAAAAGAAGCAGTGCTGTGAGCGGTTGGCAGCATCACGATATGATTCGCGTTTTATGCCACACGCTTAGTTTTTGCAGCGTGCGCTGCTCCTGCCGTATTTTGCGGCTGGTAGAGATGCTCTCGAGTCGGTGGCATTCCCGATACTCCTTTTGCTTGGTGGCTTGTGGCAACTGTTTGGTAGATTCGCGCTCCACCGTCTCCAAGAGCAAACACACACCCAGCCAAATACAGAATCCACATCCTGTATTTTTCTTCGCCAATCTGACGAATCGCTTCTTCTCGATTCGCTTCCAATCTCTTGCACCAATGGCGGCAAGTGAGAGCATAGTGGTCACGCCATCCTTCAACGTCATGAACGTCGAAGCGGCTGGCTTCCATACATTGAATCATGTGACCGAGATGATCAAGCTCTCCTCCAGGGAAGATATACTTGGCAAGCAGCCGTCGTTCCGCAGACATTTTACGAAACGCTTTGTCGCTCATCTTTGCTGGACGAGTAATCCCGTGGTTTAGGAAGAGCCCTCGATCCGTCAGCAGCGAATTCACTTTTTCCATGTAGCCCTTCATGTTGTCGATACCAACATGTTCCACCATTCCAATACTGCTAATTTTATCGAATGGCCCTTCAACGTCTGCATAGTCTTTGAGCTCCGCAGTGACTTGCCCTTGCAGCCCCAGTTTGATGATCTTTTCCTGAGTCAATTCAAGCTGTTTTTTCGACAACGTGATGCCATGAGCCTGCACTCCGTAGTTTTTGGCCGCATGGCAAATTAAAGCCCCCCACCCACAACCGATGTCTAGCATGCGTTCGCCGGACTTAAGCTGCAGCTTGCGACAGATCATATCAAGCTTATTGATCTGAGCTTGCTCGAGTGAATCGTCCCAGCTGTGAAAGTAACCACAGCTGTAGACCATTTCTTCATCAAGAAACAGGCGATAGAATTCGTTGCTCACATCGTAATGAAACTGAATAAAATCTTGATTGTCGGCCTGCTGGCGCTTCAACCCCGTTTCGTCACCGTCGAAACAGTGTTCGATCTCTTTCGATTCGGATTTTGCAAATGCAAAAGCGGCTGCAAACTGAGCCATCAATCCCCACGGAAGACCTCGAGCTTTACTGCGGCTGTTTTTTACCCGAGCTGTTTCGATCCACGTCACTAAATCTGCACCGTGGTAATCGATCTGGCCATCGGCATACAGTCGCAGCAAAGTTTCTGGCTTGGGGCTACGCAGCATCGTTCCCACGACGCCAGGGTTGGAAATTGACAGCTCAAATCCTGGTGTCGGATTTTCTCCAATGGGCAAAACAGCCCCGTCCCACAACCGAATGCTGATTGGAGCGTTCAGACGAGGCCGAAGATAGTCGACCAGTTTCTGAATAACGCGAGTTTGCCGAGATGAATTTTTTGCTGAATTGGACATCAGTTGAATCCCTTCATATTGATGTTTGAATTGAGATTTGAAGCAGTCACTGTCGCCGCAGATCTCTCATTCTGATTCGTATTGCATAACACAAAATGGCCGCATGCAGATTGTTTGCTTCACGAAGCCACTTGCAGTGGGGATAAATGGGCCCAAGTTGCCGTTTGCCGTTTGTCCTGTTTTATCAAAACCGACGCTCGGCGGGGAGACAAAGCTGATGCTGCAGAAACTGCGCTTCTCTTTTTTTCACAGTCAGTGAGCGTCGGCTGTGCCAAAACGTGCGATTCATCGGCAAAAATTGCCGATATTCACACGATTTTGACAAGAGTCGTGAACCATTTGCACCGTGACAGTGTTCTTGAATCATGAAGGCACTGTTCCACACCACACCTATTTCCCCGTGTGCGCGTAGTGTGCATAGGGTGCGTAAAACACAGTCTTTCGAACCAAACCCCTTCATTCGCGTTATACCACCCATTCTCGCCGAGGCCCGTAGTTGACTGAAAGCAGCAAAACTCAATGCTTTACCAGTAAATCTGCTGACCTAGGTAGGGATTCACCCAACCCAGTTTGATGCAAGAGAGATTTAGGTATTTGTTTGTAAAAATCGAAGTTTGAGTTCAAGTAATCGTATTGACGTTTGGGCTTCTGGCTCTAGCATCTGATATGACAAGGACCAGCTACTGAGTGATGTCAGCAAAATAACTGACAGCCAGACGGGACTTCGAAATTCTATGGAAGGTAACCATCATGTTGGTACTAAGCAGAAAAAAGGGAGAAAGCATCGTCATCGGAGATGATATCGTTTTGACGATCGTTGAAGTCCGCGGCGACAAAATTCGATTGGGAATCGATGCCCCACGAGACGTTCCCGTTCATCGCAAAGAAATTCGAGATGCGATCCTAAAGCACGAAGCGAAGGCGCTTGATTAAGAATTTTGAAAACTCAGGCTTCCAATCATTGTGAGATCTCTGGAACTGCATACAATTCGCTCAACCAAGGGCGTCGGTCTGCCGAAAACTCTTGGGCAGTCAGTAACAATCAGCAAAATGTCAGCCTAAGACCTTTTGTTTGCGATCACGGCCCCATCGTCTAGTTAGGCCTAGGACACTGGATTTTCATTCCAGTAACGGGGGTTCAAATCCCCCTGGGGTCACTTCAGTTATTGATTCACAAAACCTCATTTGCATTCATGCAAATGAGGTTTTTTTGTGCGCCTCAACAACTTCCTGCCCAAACGCCGTAGACAGAACCCCAAGAAACAGCCAAATCTCCGCAGCAAACGCCCCCAAGCAACTGTGATCTCAGAGGCTGCTCGACTTTCCATTCTGCCGAGGATGAATTGAACTGCGGTCTTTTCATCATGAAATGATTGGAGTGAGACATTTCGAAAGGGTTTATGCCGTGTAGAACGTCTCGCGAATGGAATCGGTCGAGTTCCTGCGATAGATCTCAGCCAAATACTGGGAACACACTATTTTTCCGCTACAGTGACTCTGCCTGCGGCAACGTTACAGGAAATGGAATTTTCAATTCAAAGTTCGCCCTCTCCGTTACGTGTTCCAAACGAGAACTTCTCGGAAAGCTTGGTGTGGTTTCTCAGTCACTTCCCAATCAGTACCTTGCAGACCCTGACGTGCAATTAATGCTTCAGGTGGCAGCTGGAAACAACGAATCGTTTGAAACGCTCGTTGAACGCTATCAGGACCGGCTGATTGGGTTTTTCTTCCATCTGGTCCGAGATCGCACGGCAGCAGAAGACATGGCTCAAGAAGTTTTCTTAAGGGTGTTTCGAGCCCGCGAACGCTATGTCGCAACAGCTCGTTTTTCCACGTGGCTTTTTCGCATCGCTCATAATCTCGGAAGTAACCAGCGCCGCGGGTTGGCTCGCCGAAAGGAAGTTTCGCTGACCACTTCGGCGGGGGCTGAGGACGAAAATCGCAATGAAGAGCAAAACTTAGCAGAAAAATCGGCACTTATGCCAACCAGATTGCTTGATTCTAAAGAGACTCAAGATGTGGTTCGAAATGCTCTGGATCGATTAAATGAGCGGCAGAAAATGGCCGTCTTGTTGCACAAGTTCGAAGGGATGAGTTACGAAGACATTGGAGGGGTAATGGACCTAAAGGTCGTTGCCGTCAAGTCATTGCTATCACGAGCTCGAGTGAATCTCCGAGACGCGTTGCAGCAGCATCTGATGGATCAAGGTGAGTAAAAACCATGTCCAACAAACCCGAACAATCAAATCAGCCCGATGCGGATGCTCAACTGATCGACCTTGTCAGCTATCTGGATGGCGAACTCCCCAACGATCAAGCGGAATCTGTCGAAAAAAAACTATCAACAGATTCCGTTTTACGCAGCGATGCAGACATCCTGTCACGCACGTGGGCGATGCTGGATTCATTGGATGAAGTATCAGGCAGCCGCCAGTTTACTCAGCAAACTCTGCAAGTTGTTGCCGAAGAATCAAAGACTCAGCCAGTCACTCGACAAGTTCGCTCTTTTCGTCTGCTTAAACTACTCGCCGAATACCATGTGTTGCCCCTATTTCTCTTAGGAGCAGCTTGTGCCACGACAGGCCTCTGGATTGCCCAAACAGCTCCTGAACGGCGCCCCGGAAAACGCGAGGAATTGGCTGTCGACAATCTTGTCCTCCAAGAATTCGACATGTTGCAAAACCTAGAACTCTATCAACGCGTTCCCAGCGCCGACGTCTTGAAGGATCTTGATCTTGCCAATACTCAGCCTTTCGCGGCTCAGCAAGCTACTGAAAAGGATTCGCAATGAGCAGCAGTATTAAGTCGTGGATGATTTCTGGCGGTTCGCTGGTGGCTGGCATGGCATGCGTTGCTGCCATTTGGTGGTTGATCCCTAAAGAAGACGCAACAGTTGTTCAGAACAAACTTCGTTTTGAGCAGCTTTCTGGACAAGAACAAGCCGACATTCGCAACAAAGCAAAAGCCTTTGTTGATTCAACCAATGAACCAGAACTCACTCGACTACAGCAAATCCATGGAGCAGTCGAAGCCAACCCAGTGCTGTTAACACGGCTGAAAACACTAGATGGGTTACTTGTGAACCTGAATGCTGATGCCAAAGCGAAGCTAAATCCCGACGGAGAATTTGCCAGCGATTGGGCTCAGCAAATCCAGACATTAGCTCAAGACAAAAACACGGGAGACGTCAAATACGTGTTCCCTTTCTGGGTACTAACAGGTAGCTGGCGAACATCGACTCCAAGCGTTGTCATTAACGGACATCAGTACGAAACCTTTCTTGACCAAGCATCGGCAGAAGACTGGGGCAGCAACGAAGAATATCAGGATTTCATTTCTCGGCCCGATCGAATCACTCGGCGAATGTTTAAGACGCTTGCCTTGTTGGAACGGTCGATTCAAGATGAATCGGGTGAGCTCAACTCATCCATTGTTGCTCTGGCTCGACAAATGCTTGTGTCAAAAGGGCCGGAACGAGAAGAGCGTGGCCGTCCTCCTGAGCTTTCATCTGGCTCTGCAGGTAGTAAAGATCGAGACTCAGAACGCGAAAAATTTCGCACAAAGCTGAAACCAATTCATGAGAAGCGGCGTGCGATTCAGATTTTGGAAGTGGGCTTAAAGAACATTCAAAAGAACTTCCTTTCCCGGTATGCAGCAGACAAAACGGTCGTACCAAAAGTCTTCACGGAAAGCTTCAAGCGGGCGGAACAAATCCAGTTAATGACGATGGCTCCAGCAGACGCAAATCAAGAACTGAAAGCTCGTCTTGTTGAAGGAAATAATGCTCAAGATCCAGAGATCACAAGGATCAATGAAATTCTTGCTGACACGAAAACTCGAAGAGCAAAACACCTCAATGAAGTGATGCGTGGGCTTCGCGACAGCTGGAATGATGGTTTTGGGCGAGGTCGTCCACGGTCGACAGGTGGTGGCCTCAGACCTGACGGAACACGCGGGCCAGACGAACGTGGAACACCTGAACGTGGAACACCTGAACGTGGAACACCTGGCCGTGGCCCCAGTGGTCGTGGCGGCCGAGGTCAAAGTGGGCCAAGACCTGAAGGGGCACGAGGGCCAGGAGGAGGATCTCGACGCTCGCTTGAAAATCGTGGCGATGGAAAACACCAGCGTGACCGTCAACCAACAAATCCCAGCAGTGATTTGCCCGAGTCCGACGAAAAGTAGACTTCGAGACCAAAACGCTGTGAATATCACACGTTTTACTCCACTTTTTCCTTTCTTTCGCTCCTGAATTCAGGACTCGCCGTCTTCCCGTCAAGACGTACCACAGAACACTCGACCCAGTTTCCGACTGGTCGTAACATCCCATCTTGTCGAAAATCGACACGGTACTCGATCCTTCCAAGATACGATTGGTTTGCCTTGATCAGGAATTCTTGATCACTGACATGCCGCCTCATATCACTTTTCGACGCTTCAAATACCACGTCAGTATAGAACCCGGAAAGGCAACCATTGTTTGTCTTTCGGAGCACACTATGGACCCGAAGTTCATCCGCAATTTTAGTATCGTTGCCCACATCGACCACGGCAAAAGCACGCTGGCAGATCAACTGCTGCTGCAAAGTGGAACGATCACCGAACGTCAATTTGAATCGCAAATTCTGGACGATCTTGAGATCGAAAAAGAACGTGGAATCACCATCAAAGCTCGATCGGTCACGATCAACTATGACTTTGAAGGCGAAACCTACGAACTGAATTTGATTGACACTCCAGGCCACGTCGACTTTCATTATGAAGTCAGCAGAAGCCTTGCCGCCTGCGAAGGCGCGCTGTTACTTGTCGACGCCTTTCAAGGTGTGCAGGCTCAAACAGTTGGCAACGCCTATGCGGCCATCGATGTCGATCTCGAAATCGTACCAGTGGTCAACAAAATTGACCTGCAAGTCACTCGCATTGATGAAGTCCTTGAAGAAGTCGAACAAGTGCTTGGCCTAGACGCCACAGATGCTTTAAGAGTCAGTGCGAAAACAGGTCTGAATGTCGACACAGTTTTCAAAGCAATCATCGAACGCATGCCGGCTCCCGCTGGCAAACGCGACAACCCAGTGAAGGCACTTGTCTTCGATTCGAAATACGATAAGTACCGTGGGGTTGTCACGTATATTCGAGTTGTCGAAGGAGTCATCCGCAAAGGCGATCGTATTCAATTTATGCGAGAATCGGTCAACAGCGATGTCATTGAAATCGGACAGTTTCGGCCGGGTCTTGTGCCTTGTGATGAACTTGGCCCTGGACAAGTAGGTTACATCCTGACAGGAGTCAAAGAACTGAGCAAGGTGACAGTCGGTGACACTGTCACACTGACAGACAACCAAACAGCAGAAGCATTACCCGGATACCAGCAACCAAAGCAAATGGTCTTCTGCGGAATGTATCCGATCGATTCCAGCGATTTCGAAAACCTACGAGGCGAACTTCAACGGCTGAGTCTCAATGATAGTAGCTTTTCGTACCTCGCAGAAACCAGTGATGCTCTTGGGTTTGGTTTCCGTTGTGGGTTTCTCGGCATGCTGCACATGGAAATTGTGCAACAGCGGCTGGAACGCGAACAAGACATGGACTTGATCCAGACTGCCCCAAACGTCACCTATGAAATCCTGACGCAGGCTGGCGATGTCATCAAAATCGATAACCCTCAGGATGTTCCTGACGGGGGAATGATCGCAGAGTTCCGAGAACCGATTGCAAAAGTCAGCTTTATCGTGCCATCAGAAAACGTGGGCACCATTATGCAGCTGTGTCAGGATCGTCGAGGTGTCTTTCAAAACACCGAATTTTTGGGCCCCAATCGTGCTCAAATTTTCTACGAACTGCCGCTGAGCGAAATCGTTTACGACATGTACGACAAGCTAAAAAGTGTGACTCGAGGCTACGGTACCATGGACTACGATATCATCGGATTTCGGATGGCCGATCTGGTGAAAATGGACATCCTTGTGAAAGGCGAACGAGTCGATGCGTTGTCATCGATCGTGCATCGGTCGACCGCTGATTTTCGAGGACGAGCACTCGTGAAACGACTGAAAAAAGAAATCAGTCGACACCAGTTCGAAGTCCCCATTCAAGCGGCCTTGGGAGCCAAGGTCATTGCTCGAGAAACCATTTCGGCCATGAGAAAGAACGTCACCGCAAAGTGCTACGGTGGCGATATTTCTCGAAAACGTAAGCTGCTGGAAAAGCAAAAAGCGGGTAAGAAACGCATGAAGCAATTTGGTGCCGTCGAAATTCCTCAAAAGGCATTCTTGTCTGTCCTGGAATCATCAGGCGACGATTAGCCTGCACGCTCTATCAATTTCGGCCAGACGATTGCTGCAATGAAACTCAAGCAAATGCGGCAAAGAACGACGATGCATCAAGCTGGAATCACATTGTGTGACCTTGTCCCTCAACAA
>CAYTUE010000148.1:7173-8867 GCA_964441085.1 uncultured Planctomycetaceae bacterium | reverse complement strand
GGCCTCGGATCAAACCACCTCAGATCAAGCCACAGTCGAGTCATTGTAGGAACCAAGTTCGCTGAGTCTGTGCTGAGTGACTTAAAAAAACAGAAAGTCTTTTGTGTGGCCTCGACTTGTTTTCAGAATTGCCCCGAGGGTGGGAACGTGGGGGGATTGTCCTGACGTTGGTTGTTCAGTTTGCTACAAATCATGCTGCGGAGCCAACAGCTGGTGACGATGATGAAACGATCGTGAACTTCCGTCGCTGTGAAATCTTATTTTTGCGTTCTGGAAATTGTTGTAATGCCAATGACTTTAGACACATCCGATTGCCTGTTCCTTGGAATTGACGTTGGCGGCACGAATATCAAGTCGGGGCTTGTGGCAGACGATGGCACTGTGCTGGCAAGGTCCAGCGTTTCCACAGATGCACCCAAGGGGCCAGAACATGGTGTTGCTCAAATGGTGTCTGCTGTCGACCAGTCGCTCAAGCAGGCGGGCAAGTCTCTTCAAGATGTTGCCGCCGTTGGTCTTGCGACTCCGGGAACGATGGATATCCCAAAGGGCATGCTGCTGGATCCGCCCAACCTTCCCGGCTGGAACAACTTTCCCGTTCGGCAGGCGATCCAAGATCAGTTGAAACGCCCCACGATTTTGCAGAACGACGCCAATGCCGCTGCCTATGGAGAATACTGGGCCGGTTCCGCCAGCAAATCCGACAGCTTGGTCTTTTTCACTTTGGGCACTGGCCTCGGCGGTGGAGTGATCGTTGACGATACGATTGTTCAGGGTGAACATTCTCACGGTTCTGAACTCGGCCATATCATTATCGAAATGGATGATGGGCGTTTGTGCAAGACAGGGCAGTACGGAACGTTAGAAGCGTATTGCAGTGCGACGGCATTGATTGCTCGGTACAAAGAAGCGATGGCAGAAGGGCGTGAATCGAGCGTTTCTGACCGCATGGACGACGTCACTCCCTTGTCTCCGTTACTGATGGCTGAGGAAGCAGAAAAAGGGGACGAGTTGTCTCGTGAGTTAATCCTTCAGATGGCTCGATGCCTGGGAGTTGCCACCACATCGATTGCTCACGTGATCGACCCGACGATGGTCCTGCTGGGCGGTGCCATGACGTTTGGCCGACATGAAACAAGAATCGGGCGAGACTTCTTGGAAACCGTGCGCGCTGAATTTCGTACTCGAGCGTTTCCTGTCTTGGCCAAGAACATCACGATTGATTATGCATCGTTGGGTGGCACGGCGGGCTTTATCGGAGCCGCCGGTTGTGCTCGACGAGCCTTCCGACTGCAACAACTGCCAGACGTGTCATAGGTAAGCAACGAGCCCTGCATGCGTTACAAGGCTCTATTGAGTGGCTGCTGTATCGTCAGGGAAACACCATTTCAGGTCATCGCGTTGCTGCTGTGATCCAAAGCCACGCAGAATATCAACCATGTCGTCGCCGTGTTCTTTCATGATGCTGGGATGGCGACAACCTTGAAGGTAGGCAAGTGCAAACCACAATTCTTCCTGTTGTTTCATAGGCAAATGAGTCAAAGATTTATCTGCAGTTGCTTGGACAAGTTGCTTATGAATTTTGTTCCAATGCTGGTGAAAGAAAGACAGTTCTTCTTCATTGCACTTCGTGATGGATTGTAAGAGCTGTTCAAAGTCGACCGTTGGCTTTGCTTGCGTTTCGGCTGCGACCTGAG
>CAYTUE010000148.1:2364-7073 GCA_964441085.1 uncultured Planctomycetaceae bacterium | reverse complement strand
TTCAACTTGAGGCTGAGTCGTCGACTTGACCACTTGGACCGTGGGTGGAACCGGTCGACTGCAAGCTGGCACTAGCAGGCAAAGCAAAATCACAGAGTGGCGTCGATTCATGGTAAACCTGTTTTGCTGTCACTTAGCTTATGAATTCAAAGCGTCGCCGATGCTCCATGTTTGACCATCACGCAATACTTGGCGGTACAAAGTGTCTCGTTCCACGGGTTCTCGCCCGGCTTCTCGAATCAAGTGGTGAAGCTGTTCGACTGTTTTTCCTTCGGGCGTTTCTGCTCCCGCGTCGTGGTAGATCAGTTCGTGAACGACCGTGCCGTCGATATCGTCGGCTCCGTAACCCAGAGCCATCTGGGCCGTCGCTTCGCCTAGCATAATCCAATACGCTTTCACGTGGTCGAAGTTGTCCATCATCAATCGTCCCACGGCAATCATGCGTAGGTCGAATAGCATGTCTGGCTTTTTCAGGTCGGCCAGTTCAGTGTTGTCTGGATGAAATGCCAAGGGAATGAAGGTTTGGAAGCCGCCCGTTTGATCTTGGAGATCTCGAAGTTGGATCATGTGGTCAATGCGGTGTTTGGCTTCTTCAATATGACCATACAGCATGGTCGCGTTTGAACGCAGGCCAAGTTCGTGAGCCGTTTTGTGAACATCAAACCAGACCGAACCATCGGCCTTGTGTTCGCACAGTTGAGTTCTGACTTCGGGGTCAAAAATTTCGGCTCCCCCGCCTGGCATGCTGCCAAGGCCGACTTCAACTAACTGTTCCATCACCCAGCGAATCGGCTTCTTGGTGATTCGAGCAAACCAACTGACTTCGACAGGGGTCCACGCTTTGATATGAATTTCGGGCGTTGTTTCGTGAATCGTACGAACGACATCAAGGTACCAGTCGAATTTTTTCTGATGATGCAATCCACCCACCACATGAATTTCGGTGGCTCCTGCTGCTCGTCCTTCGAGAGCGCGATCTTGCACCATCTTTTCGTCGAACGTGTAGGCTTTTTCGTCTTTCAGATCAGATCGAAAGGCGCAGAACCGGCAGCGGTAAACGCATACGTTGGTTGGATTCAAGTGGATGTTGGTGTTGTAGTACGCGAAGTTACCGTTTTTGCGTTCTCGCACCTTGTTGGCCAGATATCCCAGAGTATGCAGGTCGGCAGATTCATCAAGATAGACTCCGTCTTCAAACGTCAGACGTTCACCGGCTTCGACTTTGTCAGCGATGGTCTGCATGGAAGAATCAAGAACGTCAAACATGGTTTCTGGCCGTCAAGGGAAAGGAAAAGCAAATGCAAATGTAAATGTGTAAGGTCTGAAGGTGCGTTGTTTTGAATGTTGGCTAGGACATCGCAGAAAGTGCCAAGTCCGCACATCCAAACAGCAGGATTCCGAAACTAATCACAGCGTTGACATTGAAGAATGCAATGTTCACTCGCTGCAAATCGTCAGGGCGAACCAAGCTGTGTTGATATAAAAGCAAACCGCTTAACAAAATCATTCCTAACAAGAAAACGATTCCAAGCTCAGAGATCCACCAAAGTCCAAACAGCATGACGATGGTGATGAGATGACTTAGTAAGGCGATTCGAAGAGCTTTGGCGATTCCGTATTTGGCGGGAATGCTATTCAGTTTGCGTTGAGAATCATAATCGGCATCTTGGCACGCATAAATGATGTCGAAGCCGCCCACCCAGAAAAAGATGACAGCCGCCAGCATGCCGGGAATCACGGCGACCTCATTTCGCACAGCGATCCATGCAGCCATAGGAGACATCATGAGGGCGGCTGACAGCCAGTAGTGGCACAAACTGGTAAATCGTTTGGCGTAGCTGTAGCCCAGCAACCACAACAGCACCGGAACCGCCAAGATAAGAGGCAGCGTCTTGGGCAGAAACAAAGTCGTGGCTGCCAGAAAGGCCAAGCTACTGCCGATCGTGAAGAGCGTCACAGAACGGACAGAGAGAATTCCGGCGGGAATGTGTCGAGTTGCCGTGCGTGGATTATCAGCATCCAATTGACGATCGACCAGTCGGTTAAAGGCCATGGCTGCAGACCGAGCAGTCACCATGCACAGCACAATTCCCAACGCATCTTGCCAGCGGAATTCACTGCTGGGCTGTCTCCATGCCAAAATTGCGGCCAGTGCAGCAAAAGGCAGAGCAAACACAGTGTGACTGAATCGAATCAGCGAACCAAAATGCTGGATGGTTTGTCGCATTCGACCGGCAGTTCCGAAGAGCAAAAGAAAATGATGAAACGTAACCATGGCTGTTGCTGAATCGCTTGCAGCCTACCGACAAGAGGCTGCAGCCCGAAATTTGCCAAGCGATCAACCCTTAGAATCAGCAGTTGAGATGGCTCTTTATAGCTTCAAGGGATCGACGCAGCATCTGAACCGTCGGACTGTCTCGAATCCGGTGTCTTGGATTTGCAGAAATCTCGATTTTCGCAAGGTTTGGTGAGGCCAAGTGAAAAATCAGCGGCAATATTCGGTTCGGCTCTGCTGCTTGAAACTGCGAGTGTCTTGCGGCAGGTCAGCTTTTCGGCGGGAAAAGGCTGTTTTTAGGGAGGCATTCCCGCCGGTTGAGGTATTTCAAGCGTGGTGTGCGAGTCAAGTATGAAAAGACTTCAAAAAATCCTTTCCTCAATCCGGAAAGTCCGAAAAAGCAGTGCTGGACGGTGTAGAACCGTTTCGATATGATCCGCAACCTCATATTTTGATTGCGCGCTTTGCTGAACTGGTATGTGCCGTTCAAGCGTTAAATCTTAACCCTTTTTACATGCAATGTCGCACGTGTAAATTGTTACGCGACATGCATTTAGGCTGTTACCTCATGGTAGACCATCATCTTCTTCGAGAATTTCATGTAGACGACGAGGAGCTGGAAAATCTGTTAGGCGGGGCATTTGACCTCGACGAAGAAATCCAAAAAGAAGCTCAGACTTACGACATCAACGACATTTTGACCGGAACTGTTGTCCGGGTTGATGACGAAGAAGTCGTCGTAGATATTGGATACAAGAGTGAAGGTGTCGTTCAGCGGGACGAATGGGAAGAAGGCCAAGTTCTTCCAGAAGCCGGCGATTCCATTGAAGTGCTGCTTGAAGAATTCGAAGACAGCATTGGCCTCATCGTTCTATCGATGAAGAAGGCCCAGCGTTTCCGCGACTGGGAAGCCATCATCAAGACTCACGACGAAGGCGATATCGTCAGTGGTCCAGTGGTTCGCAAGATCAAGGGCGGCCTGCTTGTTCAAATTGGACGAGAAATGGATGGCGAAACCGTCATCAAAAATGGCGTCAATGTCTTCTTGCCTGCGAGCCAAGTGGACGTCCGTCGTCCTCAAGACATCGCAGATTACATCGGTGACGACATCGAATGTAAGATCTTGAAGATCGACGAAGCTCGAAAAAACATCGTTGTTTCTCGTCGTCGCTTGATCGAAGAAGCTCGAGAAGAACAAAAGAAGAAGTTGCTGGAAGTACTCGCCATTGGCGATCTTCGCGAAGGAACAGTCAAGAATATCGCCGATTTCGGTGCGTTTGTTGACCTCGGCGGAATCGACGGTCTGCTGCATATCACCGACATGAGCTGGGGACGTATTAGTCACCCAACAGAAATGGTGAAGATCGACGACAAGGTCGAAGTCATGATCTTGAACATCGACTACGAAAAAGAAAAGATCGCTCTGGGCCTGAAGCAGAAAAGCAAAAGCCCGTGGGACAACATTGGCGAAAAGTATCCTGTGGATACCACAGTCAAGGGCGAAGTGGTCAACGTGTTGACCTACGGTGCCTTCGTCAAGCTGGAAGATGGGATCGAAGGGCTTGTTCACATCAGTGAAATGTCTTGGACTCGCCGAGTCAATCACCCAAGTGAATTGGTGAGCATCGGTGACGAAGTTGACGTGATGGTGCTTGGGATCAACGAGCAAAAGCAAGAAATCTCATTGGGAATGAAGCAGACTCTGCCAAACCCATGGGACAACGTCATGGACAAGTACCCAGTGGGAACCAAGGTTTCAGGTACTGTTCGCAACTTGACCAACTACGGTGCGTTCATTGAACTGGAAGAAGGCGTTGATGGCCTGCTGCATATCAGCGACATGTCGTGGACTCGCAAAATTTCACACTCAAACGAGATGCTGAAAAAAGGCGACGATCTCGAATGCGAAATTCTGTCTGTCGACCAAGACCGACGTCGAATTGCTTTGGGTCTGAAACAACTGGACAACGATCCGTGGGAAACCACGATTCCAGAAAAGTACAGCCCAGGCAGCACGGTCAAAGGAACAGTCACAAAGATCACCAACTTTGGTGTCTTTGTTGAACTGGAAGACGAGCTAGAAGGCCTGCTTCATGTTTCAGAACTGTCTGACGACAAGGTCGAAGATCCAGAGACCATGGTCAACGTGGGCGAAGAGATCGAAGTTCGTATCCTGCGAGTTGACAGTGCGGATCGTAAGATTGGCCTCAGCTGTCGTTCTGACGAAGAGATTCGCGAAGAAGCTGCTGCTGAAGCATCTGAAACTGCGACTGTCGAAAAACGTCAGGAAGAACTGAAAGGCGGAACTGGTTTGGGAGCTGGTCCATTGTTCAGCCTCGGTGCTGAAGAAGAAGCGGCCGCCGCTGCAGAAGCCACAGCCGCTGCGGAATCAACTGCAACGACTGAAGAGCCAGCTGCAGAAAAATCAGCTGAA
>CAYTUE010000148.1:0-2264 GCA_964441085.1 uncultured Planctomycetaceae bacterium | reverse complement strand
CGCTGCGGAATCAACTGCAACGACTGAAGAGCCAGCTGCAGAAAAATCAGCTGAAGAAACTGCCGAGTAAGCTTCCACGGTAGGAAGAAAAGACTTTGCGAAAGGGCGTCGTTTCACAAAACGACGCCCTTTTTCATGCGCGGTTCGAACTGCGTGCGATGCCCTGAGAATCATTTGCTGAGCAGCGCCGCGTGTTGGTGGTGTTCCAGACTGATCAGACTGACACTGACTGGGCTGACACTGACCGGGCTGACAGAGCAACCCAGGAAAGCCTAGCGCACGAAAAAAGCCCAGTCATGATTTGACTGGGCTTTTTGCTAGTACACCTACCTGGGTTCGAACCAGGAACCTCCGGTTTCGTAGACCGGTGCTCTATCCAGTTGAGCTATAGGTGCATCGCGAATCACATTGGTCTTCGCTTTTTTTTGTTGTGAATATCGTCCTCAAATACTTCTGCAAGCAAGCTGGTTTCAATTCACAACCACTTCATCGGCTGGAACAATACAAACCCTTACCTCGAATTTCCACTTTACTGTGTGAGAACTATTCAAGGGACACAAAAATAATTGAAGTGACCCACAGGTTTCGTCTTTTTTGAGCGGATTTGAAAATGATTTCTCACGGATTTTGTTTTGAGCGAAACGAAAAACGGTTGCAGGGACTGCAAATCTGCAATTCCACGGAATCGCAGATTTAATCTTCCCTCAACGATGGTATCCCCGTTCATCCAGTAGTTTACTTATCGGAAATACGGAATCGGACTTTCAGTAAGCCCCATTTTCCGACACCAGTCATCATCTGCCAATAGACAGCATCAGCGGCGTGGATTCGAACAACACAAAAACAGTGGCAGTGATTGGAGGAGGTCCGGCTGGCCTGATGGCAGCGGAAGTTCTTGCAAAGCATGATCTTTCTGTCCACCTGTATGAAGCCAAGCCGACGGTTGGTCGGAAGTTTCTGATTGCCGGAAAAGGTGGGCTCAACCTGACTCACACCGAACGTTTTGAATCGTTCGTTCAGAAGTTTGGGGCTCGCGCAGATCAAATTCAGCCGCTGCTGGAAGTGTTTGGACCTCAACAGGTGCGAGACTGGTGCCACGGTCTAGGAATCGAAACATTTGCAGGTTCGTCTGGTCGAGTCTTTCCTAAGGATTTAAAGGCAACCCCCGTGTTGCAGTCGTGGACAGATCGGTTGATCAAAAACGGTGTCAGTATCCACACTAACCACCGTTGGAATGGGTGGGATCAAAACGGACATCTGCAATTTCAAACCGAAGCTGGGCTGCGGTCAACGACTCCTCATGCCATCGTAATGACTTTAGGTGGAGCCAGTTGGCCGAAGCTGGGTTCAGACGGAAAGTGGGTTGCACTATTCAAGCAACTTGGCATTCCAGTGGCCGACCTGCAACCATCGAATAGCGGCTTCGACGTTCACTGGAGCGACCATTTTAAGGAACGAAACGCGGGACAGCCTTTGAAATCTGTTGGTTTAAAGTTTGAGACCAGCGATGGTCAAATTTTTCAACGTCAAGGCGCTTGCCTGATTACCGAAACAGGGATCGAAGGAAGTTTGATCTATGCGGCCTCTGCTTTGATTCGCAACCAGCTGACCGCTTATGGAACCGCCACCATCTTCCTCGATCTTGCCCCCGGACGTTCTGTTGAAAACGTGATCGAACGACTCTCGGTGCCTCGAAAATCGCGAACCATCAGCAGTCACCTGCGCAGCAAGGTGAAGCTTCATGGAGCCGCAACCGGTTTACTGCGTGAATTTGCTGCAGAGACATTCAGCGATCCAGTCAAGTTGGGGCATGCCATCAAAGCGTTGCCCGTTCCGCTTCAAGCCGCTCGACCAATTGAAGAAGCCATCAGTACGGCGGGGGGAGTTTGCTTTGATGCTTTAAACGCAGGCTTGATGGTGAAGACTCATCCCGGCCTGTTCTGTGCAGGAGAAATGCTGGATTGGGAAGCTCCCACGGGAGGCTACTTGCTGACTGCTAGCTTCGCGAGTGGTCGAGTTGCTGGGCAGGCTGCAGCAGACTGGTTAAGCGGCTCCACACAGCCAAAAGCGAAGTAGAGTCGGTTGGTTACTGAACTCTGCTAACGGGAAATACAAACGGCCACCACAACATCTTTTTGTTGTGGTGGCCGTTGTTAATTTGAAAGCACTGTTTAGTGCGGCAGGTGTTTAGTGCGACCACTGCCCGGTGGCACGAATGGCACAGTCGTATGTCCTAAACTGTTTTACTCGAATGAGTTATCTCC
>CAYTUE010000147.1:4645-8921 GCA_964441085.1 uncultured Planctomycetaceae bacterium | reverse complement strand
TTGAATATGAAACTCGACTCGCCCACTGGCCGAAGACTCCAGCCGAACGGCTGGAAAACTCAGACCAGTTTCGCAGACTTCAGCAAGAACTTCGTTTGTTGTATCTGATTCAAGATCGTCCGGAAGATGCGGCTTCGGCTGTCGATTCGCTCAGTCCGGGGGAGCAAGAATTTTTTCAGTCACTGGTCTTGTCTTTGGCGGAATACCGGAAGGCTCAGGCCAGCGATTCACCATCCGTGCATTATACGGGGGCCGTGCATCAGCTTCGAGCGGCCGTACAAGCGTTGAGTCCCCTGGCAGATTTGCGAATTCGTCGATTGGAAATTTGCAGTCGCATTCATAGCTACGGCCGCATCGACACATTTCCATCGAATGATTTTGATCCTGGTCGGCCATTGCTGCTGTATGTCGAAATGGAAAATTTTGGCAGTCAGTTAACGCCTTCGGGACGCTACCTCGCCAGCTTCGACGCGACTTTACAAATCGTGGAAAAGAACAATGGTGTGGTCAAAGAAACGATTCGTCTGACAGATATCACAGACGAAGCCACGTCCGCTCGAACCGACTACTTCCAAAGCTACGATCTGACTCTGCCGTCTCATCTGATGACTGGAGAATACGAAATTCGCCTGAAGATTAGAGACAAGCTGTCAACAAAGACCACCGAAAAAAGCGTCGGCTTTCAGGTTCGGTAGGTGCAAAGGCTCGGTAGGTGCCGAAGGTGCGGTCAAACAACAAAGCTGCGAAGGGAGAGAAAAGTACTCCACGGCAGCCGCAAAGTGCTGAACACCTACGAACTGAATATCTACAGCTGAATATCTTTGAGTGCAGAAACGCAAACGACTTGATCCAGCCGAACGTAAGTGGTGTCTCGGTTCGTGCGAATCCCATCTGCGGCGCTGTCTATAATGTAGCGTTCACGAGTCGTTTCGGAATCTCGCAGGTCATGCACATCGGCAGTTTGTAGTTTTAACGACTGTTCTGTGATCGCGACCAGTGTTCCCAAGATCACATAGGGCGCATCGACGTCAACCACAACTTCAGTATCCAATAGTTCGATCATTCGGCTCTCCTCGCAACCCCAGATTTTTCATTGCGTCCAGCTTTGCATCCTGTTTTGAAACAACCGTTGGATAGATTCGCCAAGGTCCGCTTTGCCAGATGGGTGCCATTGAAAACGGTTCCAGCTGTCGAGTCAACACATAGTCGGCACCCGTTTTTTTGTGCAGTTGTTCGAGATCGGCTTCATCAAAAATTGAATCTTGGTACGCTTGCCTTGACCAATAATACCGTTTCCACAAACGACGATTCCATTCCACAATGCCTTCTGCATCTTGAGGGCAATCTTTGAAACACACGTATTCGGCACGTTCAGCAAATAGTTTCAAAGCATAGCTTTCTCGCGGAGAATAGATTAACGCGTCTTTGGCCGTATTGTTTTTTAACCATTCGCAGGCACGCTTCCATTCGGCAAACGTTTTTTTACTGTAACCAGTTGGGCTGTTGGCTCGTGAACTGAATGCTGCCATCCCACAAACAGCCGTTGCGATGACAGCGGTTGCAATGACAGTGGTCCCCATCAGTGATTTCAGGGGATGCCAAGTTTGGGGATGCCAAGTTTTTTGTCCAACTGTTGTGGGGGAATCACCTTCGTCAGGGCCATCCTTTTTCGATAAACCAAAGCCGATTGCGGAAAGAAAAATTGCCGTGGTTAAAGGAAGAAATGCGTCAAATAATCGGAAAGGGTAGAACTGCAACAAGGCAGCTCGCCAATGCCGACTGCTGAGTTCAATCATCGGCTGACTGTGCCAACCGATCGCGATTCCAATAGCAGCGATGATGGCCGTGCAGATGAGAAATATCAGCAGATAGTTTTCTGAGCGTGGTTGCCAGTCTTCTGAGTTGTGCACGCAAACTGCTTGCCTGTGCCTTTTTAGCCAGACCACGGTGGCGCATAAAACAGCCAGCAATCCCGCCGTATGACACCACGAAAACGTTGAAAATCGAGTTGGATCAAGATGATGAGCTAACCGGTAGAACACCTGAATCTGTTTGGCTTGCTGTTTTGTCGAGACATTCACATCAGCTGACAGCAGCATTTGCAGCGCGGGAATCAATCCAGGCAACGCAAACACCAAACTGGTTATCCCCCACGTCGATCCACGACGAAGCAAACTGCTGATGCCTTGAACACCCTTGCAATCTGACTGATGAGGTCGTAACCACAGCCAGATTTCTGTCATCGACAATGCAATCGCTGTCCAGATTCCAACCACAGGATGCAGAGAAACTGCCAAGCCAATATAGGCTCCTGCCAACACATATCGTTGGCCCACAGGTTGAATTCGATTGCGAATGCATGTGGCAATGCCCAGAAAAGCAAATCCATACGCGGGCACCTTGCTTTCAAACCCACCAATGATCCATTCGCCAGAAAAGTTACCCGTTAAACCGATCAGAAAAAACAAGGCAGCGGACAGAACTGATCGTCGACCACAGCAGCCCACAGCCGAACACAATGAATGCAGTCCGATCGCCACAAGAAGTAAACTCAGCAACCGCCCAACTGCAAGAACGACAGGAAACGGCAAAGTCTTGGCGAAGGGGCCGATGATCGCAAAAAACACGGCGTGAGCATTTTGCGATTGCAGAAAGAAGTCGTTCACGCACCAATCAGGATCGGCGGTGGATCGAGCTTTTGAAAAATAATGAGCTTCATTGGTCCCAGGGATCGATGTTCCAAGAAAGCTGGCAGCCAGCAGCACACAGCCGATTGCCACAATGATGCTTGTGGCAGATTTCAACGTAACTGAAGACGATGAAGGCATGGTTCAGAAGGAATAAAAAGGAGGCTCAACGGGCCAAGAAAATCAGCAGCAACATTAGCAAACGAAAGTCCTGATTGTTATCGGCAGTTCAGACTTCTTACCACGATTGTCTTTGAGTCTGGTAGTTTTCTCAATCACCGCGTAAACAGCTTTCCTTCTCGACAGCCAGTCTTTTTGACGTCCTCGCACAGGACTGTCCCAGCTTTCACTGATCGGCAGTTCGATCCTGAAATCGGGCGATGCGAGCGGGAGTGAAATCAAACGGTCTTGGCGATGTCGAGAAAAAACGAGACGGATGCCGTTTTGTAATGAGTCTGATGACTCGCTTCTTTGATTTCAGCGGGCAGCTCCACATTTGCGTTCCCTGAAGGTGAAAAAGACGCTATGAAGGAGACAGACTTCGATTGAACCCCGTTTTTCTTCTCACTCTTTTGTTTCCAGTGATATCGATATGGATGATTCATCCACAGTTTCAGATTCGAACACAGTTTCAGATTCGAACTCGTCAGCCACTCATACCACAGGGTCGGTGAAGCAAGATTTCACAATCGTGGGCAGCGGATTCTTAATGGGAGCCGCTGATATTGTTCCCGGTGTATCCGGCGGAACAGTGGCATTGATTTTGGGAGTCTACCAACGGTTGGTCACAGCCATCAGTCGCTGCGACACAACGTTCATTGGACTCGTGTTATCCAAGCAGTGGAAAGCCGCGGCAAACCACATCGATCTGCGTTTTGTTATTGCTTTGGGGGGCGGCATCGCGTGTGGAATTTTAACTCTTGCGTCTTTGATGAATCGACTGCTCACTGATCACATGTCGGCGACCTTTGCTGCATTTTCAGGAATGATTTTAGCCAGCAGTTTGTTGGTCGGTCGTCGCATTGAAAAATGGAAGCCAGCGCATGTGGCCACGTTGTTGCTAGGGACTGCCATCGCCTTGTGGTTGGTATCATTGCCCGCTTTAAAAAGCCCACCTGACACACTCTGGTACTTATTCGTGTGCGGTATGATCGGGATTACAGCCATGATTCTGCCTGGAATCAGTGGAGCCTTTATCTTGCTGCTGCTAAATCGTTATCACTTCATTACCGAAAGTATTAAGGGACTCCCGAAGGGAGAAATTTCATTTGAAATTCTGCTTAATCTTGGTGTCTTTGCACTCGGCTGTCTGACAGGCTTGTTGAGCTTTAGTCGAGTTCTTCGCTGGCTGCTGACAAAGTATCACGATGGCACCATGGCGATGCTGTGCGGCTTTATGCTGGGTTCACTGCTGAAACTGTGGCCGTTTCAGAAAGAAGTGGGCTTTGCTGAAAAATTCAAGCACAAGGTCTTTCAGGCAGTCTGCCCAGAAAGCTTTGATCGCACCGTGATGATGGCAATCGGGCTGGCTGTTGGTGGATTTCTCATTGTGATGATGCTTGACCAATTCGGCCGCAAAGCCAATCGGA
>CAYTUE010000147.1:0-4545 GCA_964441085.1 uncultured Planctomycetaceae bacterium | reverse complement strand
GGTGGATTTCTCATTGTGATGATGCTTGACCAATTCGGCCGCAAAGCCAATCGGAATCAGTTGTGATCCATGGCCCTTTCGACCAACAGTAAGCAAAGTTGGCAGAAAGAAATCTTGGGCAAGGCCCGTGTTGGCAAACGCGCTCAAAAACCACTGCCCGCTGTCACCTTGTTCTCGAGAGCGAGCGTGAAGAACAAGCCAGGACAAACTGCTTGAAAACGCAGGATGACCTTACTGATTTTTGCGGCTCCGGCGTACAAAATGTCGGCATGATTGTTTTGCACCAGTTGAACCACATGGTGTACAATGACGTTGGGCCGTAATCAGTCATCCTTTGGTGACCGACATTTGTTTCGCAGAATTGAACTGTCCTAATATGATCGCCAGCGTAAAACTGATGAGTGATGCCTTTGCTGAAGCCACCATCGAAATTTTGGTCGACGACCTACCAGTCGTTTTGGGGCGCAGCGGGCGAGCTGACATCACCATTGACGATCCTCACCTAAGCCGACTGCATAGCGAAATCCGACTTTTGCCGATCGGCAGCATTGAAGTGCGAGATCTCGACTCCACAAACTTAACGATCGTGAATGACCTTGATGTGAATCAAAGCATTTTGCAGGACGGAGACGTCTTGATCATTGGAGACACAACAATCACGATCGAATTGACACTTTCGGATGAGGAATCTCCGAACCGCACGACTCGAGATCTCACAGCCTTCCCGAGTCCCGCCGACGAAACGATCGCGGAATAGTTCATCCGCGTGCAGCGTCGCAGTCAGTTGATCCATGTTTTGAACCGCAGTTCCAACCCCTTACCCTTCTCGTTTCCATTTGATGATGTCATCGAGGATTTCGCTGAGGCTCATTTCGGGGCGAATTCCAATGGTTTCAAACAGACGGTTGGTACTGGGAACTCGCCGTTGCACGTCTTCGAAGTCGTCGCCGTAGGCTTCTGAATAAGGAACGAAGTTCACTTTGACTTGGGGATCAACCTTTTGAATCACGGTTTCCGCTAGCTTCAAAATCGAAACCGGTTCGTCACTGCCGATGTTGAAAACTCGACCTTCAGCGGCTTTGGTTTCCACTAATTTGTTCACGCACTTAACGACTTCCAGTACGTGACCGAAGCAACGCACTTGGCTTCCATCGTCATAGACTGTCACGGGGCCGCCGTTGAGTGCAGCTTCGACAAATCGAGGCACCACCATGCCGTAGTTACCAACTTGTCGAGGGCCCACGACGTTAAAGAAACGTCCCACGGTGACTCCTAAGCCGTACTTCTTAAAGTAGGCCAGCGCCAAAAATTCATCGATCGCTTTGGAACAACCGTAGGCCCATCGAGGACGACTGGTTGGTCCCAGATGCAAATCGTCGTCTTCTACCCATGCGTCTCCGGGGTGCTTTCCGTAGACTTCGCTGGTGGATGCTAAAAAGAATTTGGTGCAGCTGCCTTGAGCCGCAAGTCTTAGCAATGTTTCAGTTGGAAAGATGTTGGTTTCGATGGTCCGAACGGGGTCGTCTGCAACCAGCTTGACCCCCACAGCCGCCGCCATGTGGTAAATCGTGTCGACTCCATGAACCAATTCGGCCAGCAGCACCGGGTCGGTGATCGAACCGGTATGAAATGTCAGCCGTTCATGCCCCAGCAGGGGTTCGAGATTGACTGCTCGGCCTGTGCTAAGGTTGTCGAGTACCGAAACCTCATGGCCTTGGTTCAGCAAAAGTTCTGTTAGGTGACTGCCAATAAAGCCAGCTCCACCGGTCACGAGGCACTTCGCCATCAATTTGCTTTCGTTTTCTGTTGAATTTCCTGAGCAGAGAATCTGAGTTCAGGGGCTACGAATTCTATTTCTACGCAAAAGACGGCCACATTTTTACCGTCAGGACGTTTTTGAATCATTCAATAGTGGGATTGCCTCTGAAATACGTCCGATTCTGTCCAATTTGCCAAGTCAGACTCGTCGCATTTGGGATAATCTTTTGACTTCCTTGATTCAAGGCGGCACAGGTTAGCCAAACTGCGCCGTGCTAGCTTTCTTTCTATCTGAACGTGTTTTTATGTCGCAGCGTCCTGTGATTGCTTTGACCAGCGGAGATATCGCTGGAATCGGCCCAGAAATCATTGTGAAAGCAGTCACCAACGACAGCTTACAGCAGGTCGTGGACTGCGTGATTTTAGGGCATCCAGAAATGATTCGACGAGCCAGCCAGCTTTGGGCTCCCGAATTGAGCCTGCTGGTTGTAGACGAACCCACACAACGAACCACGTTGGAAGCCAGCTTAAAGAATGCCAGACAAGCGACCATCGACTCGGGCCGTCCCACAGTCGTGTGTATCAACCATTGCGACGAAGATCGCAGTGATTGGGATGTCACCTCCGCGGCTGTGTGTGAAGTTTCGGCGGCGGCTGGCCATGCGGCATTCTGTTATCTCACCGCCGCCATCCGGATGACTCAAGCCAGTATTGTCGACGCCATCGCAACGGCTCCGTTAAACAAAGAAGCGTTACACAGTGCGGGACATCACTTTCCGGGCCATACCGAAATTCTGGCAGACCGTTGCGGAGTCACCGAATTCGCAATGATGTTGCATCTTCCAGAATCCGCCATCAGCCCTTTAAGACAATTGATTAGCACAACATCTGCAGACATAACAAGTTCCCCAAAAGCAAATAGGGCGGCTTGGGGATTAAGCGTTGCTCATGTGACGCTCCATACGTCTGTTGCGAGTGTACCGGGAATGTTAAACCAAGCGGCAATCTGCCAGACCACTGAATTGATGCATGGTTTTTTGAATTCGATTGGGTGCGAACGAGTGGCCATTGGAGTGGCCGCTTTAAATCCTCACGGTGGCGAAAATGGACTGTTTGGAACCGAAGAGGGGCAGATCATTCAGCCAGCTGTCGTGAGATCTCAACGCAGTGGCATTGCCGCGTTAGGACCACTACCGATTGACACATTGATTCGCCGATCCGTGATGGGAGAATTTGATGGAGTGATTGCGATGTATCACGACCAAGGCCACATTCCGGTGAAGCTGCTTGGTTTTGATTCCGCCATCAATATCACGTTGGGCTTGCCCATCATTCGCACCAGCCCAACTCACGGAACTGCGTTCGACAAAGCGTGGAACAAAGCTGGCTTAGCAGATGCTTCAGGAATGATTGAAGCCATTCGAATGGCCGGAATGCTCGTGAACAGTAAGCGTTCGTAACGATTGATTCGAGCGAGGGGAAAGCCCCGCTTAACGCCTGATTCCGCGCCTTGAAGCCCATTCTCTGTGCGCCCTTCTTGCATCTCATCGCAACGGTTGCGCGGGCCGTGCTTAACAGCCAAGCTTTGCGGGCTGAATCAATCAGGCAGCGTACTTACCGATGCCAGCTCGCCACGGCAAATTTTGCCGGTAAACACTGATTCGAATTCAAACCGTCGTCGATAAGTGTTGTGGGTCAAGTGTTTTTCACAGCACACCTTCATTCAAACGTTGCAGGTTTGGTTTTGTTTGCAGCAACAAAGCCAGATAGTTGCGTTTTGGCATTTTGCGTTTTGATTTGTGATTGTGGCCCTGTGTTGTTTTGTTCTGTCGGTGAAATCGTGTTCGGCAAATCTGCCATCAACAATTTTTGCCAACCAGTTGCGAAGCTCCGCAAGTGAACAACTTCAACCAAACTCCTTCCCTAGGCATTCAACCGTAACGGGCAATTCATGACAACCACCACTTCTCGAGCCCCACGTGGATCACGAGTCCAAACACCTCTGGAAACCTACCTTCGTGAAATCAATGAAACTTCTCTTCTGACCGCCGACGAAGAAAAGTCTCTTTCGCGTTCGATCACCGCTGGCGACGCGGCTGCTCGAGATCGAATGGTGCGAGCCAACTTGCGATTGGTCGTCAACATCGCTCGAGGCTACGCAAACAAAGGTCTTCCATTACAGGACCTGATCGAAGAAGGTAACCTTGGGCTATTACGAGCTGTCGAAGGTTTCGATCCCGACATGAATACTCGCTTCAGCACTTACGCAAGTTATTGGATCAAGCAGTCCATTAAACGAGCATTGGTGAACACGGCGAAAACCATTCGAGTTCCCGCGTACATGGTGGAACTTCTTTCGAAGTGGCGTCGAGCCGCCGCGAAGCTCGCCGATGAACTCAAGTCGACTCCCACCGCAGAAGAAATCGCTAAGGAACTGGGAATCCCGGACAAGAAGCTCAAAATCGTTAAGAAGGCGATTCAGCTTTACCATTCAGCTCCTCAGTCTGAACAGGATGAAGCGGGAATGACTTTAGGCGACATCGTACCCGATGATCGCACGCTTGCTCCCGAAGACGAACTGATCAACAGCGACAACTTAAAGCACGTGTTGCGGCTGTTGGGCGAAATGGAAGGCCGAGACGCCACGATTTTGCGAATGCGATTTGGACTTGACGACAGCGAACCAAGAACTCTCAAGGAAATTGGAGAAGCCTTGGGACTGACTCGTGAACGAGTACGTCAAATCGAAAGCGAAGCTCTTCGAAAGTTGAATCGTAGTCTCAACGG
>CAYTUE010000146.1:7171-9069 GCA_964441085.1 uncultured Planctomycetaceae bacterium | reverse complement strand
TTTGCACAGTGTCATATCCTCCATCACGTGACCTAGGATTCAGTCCATTGCCAAACGAGTCAAAACCGCCCCCCAGCCATCAGCACTCTTTGCGAATGATCTGTCGCCCACCAAACACAGTTTGGCGATTTCTCGTCGTGGGCTTGATGTTCGGCTGTACGCGAGAACCGGTAAAGGTTCCGACTGGAAAACTGGATTCAAACAGCACCGAAGTCACGCCTCTTGACTCAATCGAGTTTGGGGACTCGATTGCAGCCGCTTTTGACGAGGCCAAGCAAAAGGATCGACGAGTGCTTGTGTACTTTTCGGGGCCGTCGTGTTTGTGGTGCCGAGTCATGGAACAAAAAACGCATGCCGATTCGGCGATCATTGATCTGGCATCTCGGTTCGTGTGCGTAAAGGTCGACGTCAACAAGTCACCCGGTATTCGAGAGGACTACGGAGTCTTTTCGATTCCGCGGACGATCGTGCTAACACCTGACAACAAACGAATCACAGACTGCATTGGCTTCGAGCCTCCCGCTCAACACAAAACGCGTTTGCAAGCTGCAATCAACGCCGATCCACTCCCCCCAGTTAAACGTGGCTCAAATGAGTCGCGCGTTGTGGGTGCGTCTGCCGACACAGCGGACATTGTGTTCTGGTTCATCAACCGTTCTGAGGACACAGCCGCTGACTCAGCTCAAGCGAACGATCACTCGGAATTGCTGTCGTACCTGCGCGACCGCGGCTTCAAGCCGCGAATTGAAGATATGCCTCGCCCTGACTTCAAGGCTCGCTGGGCCGAATCGAACACAAGCCAGCGTCCCGATTTTCTGGTTGCCCACAACCGCAGTGGACTGCTGCAACAACTCATGCAGGACGGAGTAACGCGTGACGTCATTTCAGCCCGGTTGAGATTAGAATCAATCCCTGCGGTTTGCACCGACTTCACTCTGCGACACACGTGGCTGGTGATCGGCTCCCGGAATCAGCAGCGTGCAGAACAAGCGATACAGTCTCTGTTCGAGGCTCCCTCAGGCAGCATGGCAGGTGTCACACGTTTCACCCGACCAACGAACGAACAACAAGCGCGCGACTTTGCTCAGCAAGCCGCAATGCGATTCGTCGGGGGCAAAGTTCAGGAATTGCAGCATCATTGGGATACCAGAGCGCCGCAGTACGGCATGCCCGAGTCCGACGAAACCCGCTGGGCGAACAACCTGAAAGTTCACAGCGATGGAGTCCAACTCGTGGGGAACGATCAGTTCGCCATTGCTCTGATTGAGACGCGAGCAACAGGAGCCAACGCAGACCGACCATGGTTCATCAGCGCTTCGACCACAATCGGATCGCCAACGCTGGTCATTCTCAAACGCGATGAAGCGAATGTGTGGCGAATTCTCGCCGCAGGAATGCTGGGGTACGATGTAGACGTCGATAAACCAGCACGGTTACTGCAGTTCCAATGGCAGGATGCTCGCAGCAGCGACCTAGCCAAACCCGCAATTCTCGGACCTCAGGACGGAGTCCTGCCGCCAAGTGGTACCTGTCAGTGGGACGTTTCAGATTCGAATCGTGATCACCTCAATCTTCTGATCAAAGCTCACTTCGGGGCCGACGGATCACGCGGCGCGATTGTGATGACCTGCTTACCGAAGGGAGTGGTGTCTGGGATGTCACCGATCAACATAACCTCTCGAATGACGGCTCAGATTTGGACGATCTCACCAAGCGGTGCAATCGGGGTCTCTGAATTACGAGAATGGAAGCCAGAGGCCAAACGGTTGCCGAAGGCCAAATAAATAACACAAGTGATTTACAACATTGCCTTCAGTGCCCACAGCCTTCAAGCTCCCTGACCGCTTCGCACCCCAACCACTTCGCACCCTGTTCCCAGAGCACCCCGTTCCCAGAGC
>CAYTUE010000146.1:3734-7071 GCA_964441085.1 uncultured Planctomycetaceae bacterium | reverse complement strand
GTTCCCAGAGCACCCCGTTCCCAGAGCTTGCGAATTTCGTGACTTCGTATGAAGCTCCTTCAGAGGGAGTGTCATTCAACATCTGATGGACAGGGAGGATGCGAGCGATCTTGCCGAAGTCGCCGCGAGCGCTGTCTGGTGGACGTCGAATTGACAGACAGTGCTCGCTCAACAGCGAAGTCATTCGTGTCAAAGAAAATTCTAGTGAACTCTTTGGCCTGGTACAGAACCGTCGTCGGGGCTTAATACAAACACTTCTTTTCCGCCACCGCCGCTCGCACAAACCATGCCTTCGCTTAAACCAAACTTCATTTGGCGAGGTTTTAAATTGGCCACACAAACAACCAATCGACCAACCAAAGCTTCCGGTTCATAAGCCGCTTTAATTCCCGCAAACACATTGCGAGTTTCTCCACCACCCAAAGACAATGTCAGTTGAAGAAGCTTGTTCGCACCTTCCACATGGCCAGCTTGAATAATTCGAGCCACTCGCAGATCAACTTTCATAAAGTCGTCGATCGTGCATTCTTCTGTCATCGGCTCCTTCTGCAAAGCATCGCCAGAATCCTTCCACGTGTCAGCTTCATGAAACTGCACTTCTGTAGTTTCTGGTTCTGGATTTTCCAATGCGTTGTCTTCTTTGCTATCTTCAATCATGGCTTGGACCTGTTTGTCGTCGATTCGTTTCATGAGGTGCTTGAATTTGCTAACAGGCGTTCCCGTTAGCGGAGTTTTTGCGTCATTCCAATTTGTAATTTCAGTACCCAGCAAGAGATCAGTCTGTTCGGCGAGTTCCGGTAGAACGGGCTTCAGATAAATCACCAGTTGCCGAAACAGATTGAGTGCCACCGTGCAAACATCCTGAAGCCGACTGGCTTGAGATTCGTCCTTGCGTAACACCCATGGTTCTGCGTCTTCGACATACTTATTGGCAGCATCAGCCAGAGCCATAATTTCTCGCATCGCGGCGTTGTAACGACACGATTCGTACTGTTCGGCAATCAGTTCTGCCTTCGCAGCCGCAGCGTCAAACAGCCCACCATCTTCGGGATAGACTTCGCTGAGACTTCCATTGGCGACAAATTTTGCAGATCGAGAAGCAAGGTTTACCACCTTGCCGACGAGATCGGAATTCACCTTCGTCACGAACTCTTCTGGGTTTAAATCCAAGTCGTCTAAACCACTGCCCAACTTGGTCGCATAGTAATATCGCAACGCAGCCGCTGGCAGATGTTTGGCATAGGTCGACGCCATGATGAACGTGCCTTTGGACTTGGCCATCTTTTCGCCGTCCACCTTCAAGAAGCCGTGAACATGAACCGACTTCGGCAATTCAAAACCAGCCGTCTTCAACATGCCGGGCCAAAACAGCGTGTGAAAATAGATGATATCCTTTCCAATAAAGTGATGGATTTCCGACTTCGGATTCTTCCACCAATCGTCAAGCTGCTGCCCATTGGCATCACACCATTCCTTGGTCGAAGCGATATAGCCGATCGGAGCATCAAACCACACATACCAGCAGTTGCCGGGAGCATCTGGAATCTCAAAACCGAAGTACGGAGTCGGTCGAGAAATATCCCAATCGCGAAGTGGGTCTCCCAAAAAGTGGCCCTTCAAATAATTGGCAACTTCTGGTTGCAGATGGTCGCCGTTTTCAATCCACTGATTTAAAAACTCGTGCATCTGTTCCAATTCAATGAACAAATGCTTGGCCGTTCGAATCTCTGGTGTTTCACCAGAAATCGTGCTCACGGGATTCACCAAGTCTGCCGGACTATAGGCCGCTCCACACTGGCTACAGTTGTCGCCCGGCTGATCGGTGCTAGAACATTGGGGACAAGTTCCTCGCACGAAACGATCAGCGAGGAATGTTTCTGATTTTACGTCGTAAAGTTGTTCGACGTCTTTTTCTTTCACCAATCCGGCTGCAACAATCGATGCCCAAACTTCATTGCAAAGCTTTTGATTCGCTGCACTATTGGTGCTTCCGTAATGATCGAACTGAACAGCGAAATCACCAAAGTCGCGGAGATGAGCTTCTCGCATGTCGGCGATCACTTCTTCTTCGCTGCGGTTTTCTCGGCGAGCTCGAAGAGTGATTGCTGTGCCGTGAGTATCATCTGCACAAACATAAACACATCGATTGCCTCGCAGCTTCTGAAATCTCACCCAAATATCAGTTTGGATGTATTCCACAAGGTGCCCCAAATGGATGTGACCATTGGCATAGGGAAGGGCAGAAGTGACAAGAATTTGTCGGTCAGACATGGTTGTGGCAAACCTTAGAGCAGACGAAGAAGGCGTTTCCGGAATCTTCTTGGTTGAGACAACGGTGAAACCGTCTCGGTTCAGTTTCGATTGGCGAGAAGTGTAGCAGGACACGGAAAATCCCAAACCGATCCGCTTTCACTTTCGGTGATTCCCCCGCCTTCCCAGTCTGTTTTCTCAGCCTTCGCTGTTTTTAGAATCGATCAACAGCCCCATTTCAAGCTTTCAAACAGGCCAAGCCCGCACTTCAATTCAGCGACCGTCCAAGCAATCGGCCCTCAAGACCCACGGCCAATTTCGGCACTTTCTGCCGCTCACCGGCAAAAACTGAATCGGCTGCCGCTGCAACCAATCCTGCCAAATCCGCAACACAGTCACGGGGCTGTTGCCCTTGTTACTGTTATTGACGCTGCATCAGGGGAATCACACAGTGCGTTCAACCGCTAAGTTTTACACGAGTTGCGAGCAACAATCGGCAGCTCTGCGGCGAACCACAATGATCAGCCCAATGAACGGATTGACAGGATTTCAAAGTCATGCTGTTTTTTCTCAAACCGATCCGCCTCACATTAAAAGCGTTGATCACTCAAGCGACACCCGGCCAGTTGGCTCTTGGGTTTGCTTTTGGAGTCCTCATCGGAATGGTCCCCAAGGGGAATCTGATTGCTTTGACGCTGGGGATCATCTTGGCCGCGAGTCGAGCAAATCTGGCGATTGCAACAGGGACAATTTTAATCGTCAGTTTGCTATCGGGATACTTCGATTCCGTATTCGATTCTGTAGGCGGATACGTGTTGTCTCACCCCGCTTTGTTCGAAACGTGGACCAATCTGTATAACCGTCCGCTCGCTCCTTGGACTGATTTTAATAACACCATCGTGATGGGAAGTCTGTTGGTAGGAATCGCCTGCTTGTATCCCAGCTATCGAATTTCCAAACCACTGTTTGCAGCTTACACAGAAAAAGCGGCTCGCTACGCCAAACGGTTTTGGCTGACCCGAGTTCTGCTGGGAATGGAAGTTGCCGACCGACTTTCTTTGTCCGATTAACTGGTCACAACAAATTC
>CAYTUE010000146.1:0-3634 GCA_964441085.1 uncultured Planctomycetaceae bacterium | reverse complement strand
TCAGGCAGCACCGCCACCATGGCTTTCGACTAGGAGACCCCCCATGCGTTGGGGCTACTTAATACCTCGAATCATCATCCTTGCAATCGTCTGGGCATTTTTCGCCTTCGGTTTCGACCCTTTGCTGCGCACGGCTGCTACGAATAGCATGCAAAGCATCACGGGAGCAAAAGTTGACATTGCGGATGTCACAACTGGTTTCTTTCCTCCCCGAATGAACGTCAACCAAGTCGCTCTCGCCAGCGCTTCAAAACCGGGTTCCAACCTTGTGGAATTCCAATCGGCTTCGTTTCACTTGGCTGGTCAGCCGCTCATGCATCGCAATTACGTGATCGACGAAGCAACGCTCACGGGAATCCGATTCAAAACGTCTCGAAATGACAACGGGCAATTAGAAAAACAAGACGAAGACGATCCATCTGGCCCTGTGATCCCTGAATGGCTTCAGGACAAACTGAAAAATCTAGGAGACGAATGGCTAGAAGACTTTACCAATCAAGCAAAGTCTCAACTGGATCCCAAGCGACTACAAACCTACCAAGTGGGCAACCAGTTGGTAGTCAAATGGGACCGCCGCTTCGATGAAGTCAATCTGGCGATTAACACCACCAAGCGACAAGCCGAACACCTAGAACAGCAAATCAAAGCAGCCAAAGAAGCGAACCCAGTGCAGCAGATTCAAATGTATCTGCAGATCGCTCAAAACGCCGACACACTTCTCAAGAACAGTCAATCTTTTGTGACCACATTAAAAACAAACATTCCCAATGAAGTTCGACAAGACTTCGCCAAGTTAGATCAGGCTCAACAAAACGACCGTCAGATGGTGGCTGCAACCATTCAAAGCCTGAAGCCAGATTCCAGAAGAATCACCGAATCATTAGTCGGTGAAGAAATGTACCTGCAACTGCAGCACTTACTGACTTGGGTGGACACCATTCGTGACTATCAAGAACAACTGAAAGCTCCAGCCGAACCCCAACGATCAGTAGGCCGAAACTTCGAATTCCCGATCCTCAACCCGACCCCAAAAGTTCTTTGCCGAAAGATCTTGATGGACGGCGAATTGATGCTAAGCGACCTACCGACTCCCTTTCGAGCCGTCTTGACTGACGTCACCAGTGATCCCAAGCTGCATGGGTTACCCGCGATTTTACACGTACAAACTCAAGGCGAACGCCCGGTCAAATTAGTCATTCAACACGATGCGACATCGGATATTGCTGTCACAGATTTGTCTGCCGATTTTGTTGACGAAACCGAACATGTTCTCACAGCAGGCAAGCCAGATGCAGAACACCTGACCGCCAGTCTGAACAACCTACACTGGAATGCCAACGTCACATTAACCGAAGGCCAGATCAATGGCCGAATTGAAATGAAATCTGATTTCGGTCATTCGAAGTTTCAAACCGCTCGACCCTACGCCGCGTCTCTGGCTGCTGTCGCCGAACAAACACTGCAATCAATCCACACCGTGAACGCGGTCATCGAAATCAAGGGAGACGCGAGGAAGCCCGACGTGAACATGACGTCTGACCTCGGAAGCCAAGTCGCCGCCGGATTTGAAACCGCCTTTCAGACTCAATTGCCTGAAATGAAAAAGCAAGCCTTGACGATGGTGTCAAGCTATGCCATCGACCAGAAAAAAGAAATTTCAACCAAGCTGGGTAGCCGTTATTCCACATTGCTTGCAGATCACGAAAAGCTGATGAATGGTTTAAATTCCGTCCGCACCATTGCAAGCAACTTCCGTAATGGGCAAGTCGACCCAAATTCCGTGTTTCGTACCGTGAGTGATTCTGGACTGCTGAAGCAAAAGGATCAGCAGAAAGCTGACAAGTATTTCGGAGAAGCCAACAAGGTCCTTGAAGGGTTTAACAATCCAAACCAAGCTTTCCAAAATGCACTGCCAAGTCTGCGGAATCGACTTTTGGATAAGCTAAACAAATAGCCAGGCGCCGCACTCTTCCCAACAGCAATAGGCTCAGCAATCAAGTGTGACTTAAACTCGTCGTAACTTTGAAATGAAGTCACGTTCTTCAGAAAGCACCTGAGTCGCACCTCCTGCAATCCCACTGAACAAAAAGTGGGTGAGCTCTATCGCGACACGTTAAGCAAGTCAACAAAGTGAGGCGGTTGAAGAGTTTTAGAAACGACACCTGCAGCAGTCTCAGCCGCCTTCATTGCAAACGGACTTGGAGCTGCTTGAAACATCTGTTGTTCTTTGGAAGAAGGAAATAAATACCGTAAACCGTCGTGGTATTCGACGAATGCCGGTTTTCCAGAAATGTGTTTTCTGGCAATCACGAGGCACACAGCACAGTCGCCATTCAAAGCCAAATCAATATCAGCCAACTGCTTGGGAGCCTCACGAAACCTCTGTTTCTCCTTGTCGCTGAAGAACAAATACAACCTGCCATGATAAATGGCCGCATGCCTGATGTGACCGGGCACGCGCTTTCCGCGACTACCAAAACTCACCACACAATTGCCGCCAAGTACAGGAACATATCTTGCCGGATTCGCTTTAAACTTTGCCATCAGATCGATCGTCGGAAACTGATAATTTTTCCCATCAAACGTAGCGACATGTAATGGACTGCCCTTTTCCCACTTGCCCATTTCGATAATGCTAACCGGACAGTACCCGTCCATCGCCAGCTGCTGATTGTTGGTTTGAGGAACGTCAGCAGCAACCACTGAAGTCAGAAGGCACAGTGCCGTTGCGATGGCAACAGGAATCAATCGAGTCATTGAAGATGCTTTCGTAACAGCAGAAAATAAAATCAGCCGAGGCCCTGAAAAGCAAGCTCGCATCCGCAAAGACTCATGCTGGACACGTCGCTATCATTGCAAAATGGTGAACTGCCAACCCAGCCACCTAGACGCAACAACCCAATCACCCTAAACCAATCAAATCTCCCATTCAAGCCACACAGCCAAGTTTCAATGCTAGGTTTCAATGCCAAGTACAACACAGGCAGCAGATGTCATGAAGTTGCTGAATCGCTGCAACCATCAACTGGTTCTGGCGGAGAGCTGCACAGCCGGCCTTGTCGCATCAACTCTCGCTGGAATCCCGGGAGCCTCATCCGTGCTGATCGGATCGTCTGTTGTCTACCAAGTTGCCGCCAAACAACACTGGCTTGGCTTGACCGATATCCACTTTAACACGTTCGACGTTGTGAGTGCCGAAACCAGCTTAGCGATGGCCACGGGAGCTCTCGAAAAAACTCCTTGGGCTACCGTAGCCGCTGCAATCACCGGGCATCTTGGCCCCAACGCCCCAGTCGCACTGGATGGAGTCGAACTGGATGGAATTGCATGGGCAACTGTGCTGGTTCGTCAAGAAAACGAAACGATCACAGAATCTACTCAAAAGCTGATTCTTGACGTAGAAGACCGTCCTTCTGAACCTGCAGATTTAAGACGAACACGGCAAGTTGAAGCCGCCAATCAGCTCATTCAGCTCATCAAATGCGAGCTTGAAAATCACTCATTCAATCATCAAGCAACTCGGTGACAAAGATTTCACAAGGCAAGGTAAAAGAACCTGACGATTCGATGTGCCGAACTGTGTTCTTAAAATTCGATGTGTCGAATTGTGTTCTTAAAATTCGATGTGTCGAAT
>CAYTUE010000145.1:0-9147 GCA_964441085.1 uncultured Planctomycetaceae bacterium | reverse complement strand
CACCGTATCAAAACACCGTGGAATTGGCCTGCATGCCATTCACGATCAGCTTCATGAAAATGGCTAGGCGGTACACTCTGATCGTCAGCAGACAATGTCTGATCGAGGAAAACAGTGTGAGAAGCTCAAACACACAGCAAACATGCCCTCAATTTGCCACCTGGTGTCAAAACCACCACAGTCACAGAAAAAACCAACACAGTCGCAGGATTGTTCTATCTCACACTGGCAAACCCTGCCAAAAACAACGGTCGTACGAACGTCTTTGACGTTCAAGATCAATCGCGGGGGATAACGTCAGGGTGTTTACGCTCCCTTGTTTTTAGGCGACCGTCTTCGCCGTTGCGGTGGTTGTTCTGCGCTCAGATTTCACCGAAATATGCGGCTGTCTTGACGGCTACTGAATGCGCAGACGCATGCGGACGCTATTGATGCTTTTGCATCAACAAGAGGCTGGTACGCATGATGCATTCGCCAACGTGAACTCGGCGTGGGCCGAGTTCTTCGTGTGCGGCACACCGCGACCGTGTTCGTGATCCCTGCACGGTTGCTGGAAGTGTGTCATCCCGTCAGGCAATTAAGCGGACGGAACTTTGCGGAATCCAATTTCTGCTACGACTTGCAGAACAGATCGCACTGTTAGGAACTCGTTATCGGAATCGTGGCTGATGCGTTCTTCGATGGCGCGAGTAAACGCGATTTGAATCGCGAATTTTTGGTCCTGAGTGAGTTCACTCGCAAACTGTCCGTTGTTCTGTCGCGGGCGATAATTCATCGACCATACAATGGAGAGCAGTTCCTGTGAGGACGCGAAATCTCGTCCATGCTGTTGTCGCAGTGTTTTCAGCTGATCCAAGAAAGCGTGTTCGTCGGCAGTTAGTTCCAGAACTTCCTGAGGTCCAGGACTGATGTTGTCTCGGCGTTCTGTCTTGCTGGCTCGTTCGTCTTCTTCGCAGCGACGGCGATCAATGGCAAGACCTCGTGTGGCTTCCTTGGCGGCCACTGGATTGCTTCGTCGATATCCGAGCGACTGAATGACTTGCAGTACATCGTCGCAGCTGACATAGGCCGAATTTCGTTGTGCTTTTTCTCGCTCCAAAGCCATGACGAATTGCTTCGTTTGCTGAGGGCGACGTTGTTGAGCAGCTTTGTCGCTCTGGTATCCCAGCTTTTCAAGGACAGCCAGAATTTCATCAGGAGAAGATTCGCGTTGCCCTGTGTTGACCCGCTGAGTCCGCAGAGCTCTCATCAATTCCACAGCTTCATCAGAAAAAGAATGTTCTGATCGAAATGGATTGGGATCAACTAAGTCGAGAGCAGATGTCGTGGCCGACATAAACGGTTCTCCATTCGGTAGCTGGAATGGGCCACCACAATACAAAGGAACAATTTCAACACGCAAAAATTTGGGCATAGCAGATCCTTGAATCAGCGATACCCGATGGAAACCTAGGTCAAGGAATGAAGATTTCGTAAAGAAATTAATAGGGATGGTTCAGGCATTGCCTGCAAATGATTGGGTTCTTTGGATTGGTCGACCTGAAACGGTTGCTCCATGATTGAGCGACAGAACGGTGCTTGTTCCCGAAGGATGGCTGGGGCTGGCCAAGCCAGTCGTACTGTGAAGTCTCAGTTTCGGTGAAGAATTCCAGATCGTTCTGACAGCAATGTACAGGTTGAATTCATCGTTTCGTGGCCTACCATGGACAACTGCTCTGCTAACACAATTCGATGGAATTGCTGTTCGAGCCCGCATCGAGACTGATTTTGCCGTTTTGCCCATAGAATTTTCCGCTATGTCGATCGCTCATCCCACCTCTGTGACTGACAGTTCTGCTTCTTCCATCATCGACATTCCTGTCGTTCGTTGGGGAAAGCCGTATGAATCAAAAGAAAAGGCGAACGTCGTCCACTTTGAAACGGGCGAAGTGATGGCTCAAATGCATCAGGCCAATGGCGGTTTGGTCAAAATGGATATGCGGAAGGCCGCAAAAGCTCGTGAAGCGTTAAAAGACTTCACGCCCGATCAGCTGATCACAATGTGCGAAAAAGCGGCCGACTTGTTTCTGAATGCCGAACTGCCTCTCGGCGACGGAATGCAGACTCCCGAACAGTTTTGTCAAATTCAGTCAGCCACAACAGGGTTGCCCATTCATATGGCCAAGGGAAACATGAGCAAGATTGCTTTTGTGCTCACTCATATGGGAGCCACACTGGAAGCGCTCACTCGAGGCCTTCCGCTGGACATCCTGCACAAAGGCTACGGCATGGAAAGTCGAGGCGTTATGGTGAGCTATCAGGCGACCACCGACGCGATTGGCTTGGTGCTTCCTTCGAATTCTCCCGGAGTCCACACGCTGTGGCTTCCTGCAATTCCTTTGCAAATTGGCTTGGTTCTTAAACCGGGTTCTTCTGAACCGTGGACTCCTTACCGAATGTACGAAGCGTTCGCTCAAGCTGGTGTTCCTCGAGAAGCCTTCTGCCTGTACCCAGGAGCACACGAAGTTGGTAATGCGGTCGTCGAAAAGTGCGGACGAGCGATGGTGTTCGGAGGCACTGCGACTGTTGAAAAGTATTCAGCCAACCCAGCCGTCCAGGCTCATGGTCCCGGATTCAGCAAAATCCTTTTGGGAGACGACAAGGTTGATCAATGGGAAGACTATTTGGATCTGATGGTGAGTAGTATTTTGGTGAATGGTGGTCGAAGTTGCATCAACTGCAGTGGCATCTGGGCGTCTCGCCACACCGAAGAAATTGCAGAAGCCATTGCTGAAAAGATTGGCCCGATTTCTGCACTTCCAAGTACCGACGAAAAGGCGGCTTTGGCTGCTTTCACAATGGAAGGTGCGGCAGAATCAATGAACAGCATGCTCGAAGACGGTTGCCTCTCTGGTGCTGTGACAGAAGTGACTGAAAAGTATCGCGACGGCGAACGTCTGATTCAGCACGAACGCTGTGACTACCTTCGCCCCACGATTCTTCACGTGTCTGATCCAGACGATGCAATGGCCAATACGGAATACATGTTTCCGTTCGCGAGCGTCACTCAGTGTCCTCAGGATCAAATGCTGAAGAAGATCGGAAGCACCTTAGTCGGGACCGTGATCACGGACGACGAAGCTTGGTCGGCACAGCTAATGAACGCTCGCAACATCGATCGTCTGAACATCGGCCCCGTGCCAACCAACGCGCTCAACTGGCTGCAACCACACGAAGGCAACATCATCGACTTTCTGTACCGCAACCGAGCATTTCAAAATAGTGTGCCAGCAGCTCATTAAATGCTGAGTGGCGACCCATTGGATTGGGCTGCTGCCAGCAAACATGATTTCGCGATAACGAACGCCACAACGGTGCTTGTCGTGGCTTTCCGTTATTGAACTCGATCCCAGTGTTCGTTCAGTTTTTTCTGAGACACCGTGATGGCTGTTCCGAGTTTTTGAGCAAACAAGCTGACTCGAAATTCTTCCAGCATCCAGCGGTAATGATCTAACATGGGATCATTCGTTTTTTGCTCGGCATGCACTTTTCGGCGTTCCATGTATCGCTGCTCGAATTCAGAATATTCTGCTGATAGCTTTTGCTCTGTTTTCAGACCTCCCGATTTCAGGCGGTCAATTCGCAAACGCATACATTGGAAGTAACGTGGGAACTGGATGAGCCAAGGCCAAGCAGTTTCCTTCAGAAAACCATGACAGACGAGTGCGTTTAACTGAATTTTCATGTCCTTGAGCACAGCTTGCCGACCAGCTCCTGCTGCGTTTTCAATTGCCGCGCGAGCTTCATGATACTGTCGGAACAGATTGGGAATCAGTTGCACCAATTCCTGCACGACGATTCCAATTCGTTTTCGGCCCTGTTCTAAGAATGCTTCAAACGCGGCTGATGTTCGAGGCAATTCTTTGACTGATAAGTAGGCTCGTTCCACCAGCAGTAACTGAAGTTCGGCTTCAACGTTTAAGCCTTTAATCGATGCTGCCAACAGGCGGATCTTCTGAATTTCAGGCAAGTGCTGAATCTGTTTGCGAATTCGTTTCGCATCAAGCAGTAAGGTCAGCCGCCGTAGTCCTCGACGATGAACGGCAGCGGAATCTGTTGCTGTTGAGCATAGCGTTAATGCCACGCTGTTGTCGTCGTCTCGAATCGCCGGAAACATCGTGAGGCTCATGCCTGATCGTTGAGTCACCAATTGCGCGGGCACATCTGCAAACGCCCAAGAAGTAAACCCAGTGCGGTGCCACTGTTTTTCTTCTGCTGATGTTTGTTGTTTTGCTGCGGTTTCAGGAGCCGCTTCTCGCAATGACTGACGTAGCCCAATTAAATTGCGACCTTCTGATATGGTTTTGCCTTTGTCGTCGACAATGCGGACGTTCATTCGCAGATGATCAGGCAAGCTGTCCACGTTAAAGTCGGTGACCTTAACGGGCTCACCAGCGATGGCGGATAGTTTTTCGGCCATGACATTCAGAAGGTTTCCTTTACCAAAGGGCAGCTTGCTTACGATGAGCTTTGCGGTGTCAGGAGCTGGAACAAATTGACGTCGCAGGTGTTTGGGTAGTGCTCGAATGAGTTCGGTGACTTTTTGTTCGATGAGTCCGGGAATCAGCCATTCTAATTCCGCTGTTCGTAGCTGAGCTAGGCCAGCGGCAGGAACAGAAAGAGTGACTCCATCTGCATTTCGTCCAGGATCGAGTTGATAGGACAAAGGCAATTTCATGGAACCCATTGCGACTGTTGCTGGGAAGTCGGTAGATTCCGATTCCGCATCGGAATCTTCGGTGAACATCGCCATGTCGAACTGCAGCAACTTGGGATGGTTCTTTGTCGTTCTTTGAAACCAGCGTTTTAACAGCGTTCTTTCGCTGATATCGGCGGGAATTTGCTTGTCGTAAATTTCGAAGAGTGATTCTTCGTTGGGCAGCAAATCGTGTCGTCGAGTTCTGGCTTGGAGTTCTTTAATTTCACCCAATACATTGACGTTGTGCTGTAGAAACGGGAAGTCTTTGCCCCAGCCTTTGCGCGTCGCCGGGTTCGAACGATAAGCGGCAGCCGATGCGTCTGGTCGAGCCGTGACGCTGGGAGTGGTGGTTCGCCCAGGAGTCATCCGGGTGCGGCGTCCCAGCATCAGTTCCCTTTCTTCGTCTGCGTATTCACTTTCGGCTTCATCTTCGGTTTTGCCGTACAGCAATCCCAGTTCCACAAGCCCGAACTGGATCAGCATCTCGCGAGCCTTCACGGGATCAACTTTAAAAAACAGCGTCTTGCGACGAGGCACAATCGGTAGTCCCCACAGCGACACTTTTTCAAAGCACATCACGTTGCCAGCTTTGGAATCCCAGTGCGGTTCAGAGTATTCTCGCTTTACCAGATGTGTGGCCAGCGGTTCAATCCATTCCGGTTGAATTCTTGCCAACGTGCGAGCAAACCGTTGAGACGTTTCGACCAGCTCGCCAGCAACAAACCACTTGGGACTTTTCTTTGACAGTGCGGAACCGGGCCACAGTGTGAGCTTATTACCTCCCGCACCTGTGTATTCTCGATCAGCACTGCGATATCCCAAGTTGGCCAACAGTCCAGTCATGATGGATCGATGAATGGCGGCGAAATCGTTTTTGCGATCTTTGATTGGGTGTCGAGCGGCCGCTTGCTTCAGTTTGTCGTCGCCACTATCAGCAAGAAGATCTTTCAGCTGGCGATGCACGTCGACCCATTCACGCATTCTCATCCAGGACAGGAAGTTGTTTTTACACCATTTTTTAAGCTGTCCGCCAGACAGTTTTTTCTTGTTTTCAAACCAGGCGTCCCACAAGTTCAGCAAGGTTAAAAAGTCGCTGTCTTCGTGCTTGAACTTTTGCTGAGCTTCGTCGGCCATCTGCTGTTTGTCGATGGGACGTTCTCGAGGGTCCTGAATTTCTAACGCTGCTGCAATCACCATGACTTCGACGACCGCATGTTCGTTGATGGCTGCCAACACCATGCGGCTGATTCGAGGATCGACGGGAAGTCGAGCCATCTGACGACCAATTGTTGTCAGCCGAAAATCAACAGTGGAACGACGATTGGATTCGGAATCGGATTCTTGAGGAACTTCGATGGCTCCCAGTTCTTCTAGCGTCTTGTAGCCTTCTCGAACACTGGTTGGTTTGGGAGGGTCTAAGAACGGAAACTCGTCTAAGCGTCCGAGCTTTAAGTTCATCGTGCGCAGGATCACGGCGGCCAAGTTGGTGCGCTGAATTTCTGGAGCCGTAAAAGCTTCGCGACCAAGGTAGTCTTCTTCGCTGTATAGCCGAATACAAACGCCAGGGCCAATTCGGCCACACCGACCGGCTCGCTGACGAGCAGACGCTTGAGACACAGCTTCAACAGGCAATCGCTGCATTCTTGAGCGAGCTGAATAGCGGCTAATACGAGCTGTTCCCGTATCAATCACGTAATGGATGCCCGGCACAGTCAATGATGATTCTGCGACATTGGTTGCCAATACGATACGGCGGTGTTGGTACTTCTGGAAAACCTTGGCCTGATCAGCCATCGATAGCCGACCAAACAACGGCACAATTTGAGTCGGTTGTTTGGGAGAATCTCCCGGATATCGCTGGCCACTTAAGCGTTTGTCAACTTCTCGAATGTCTCGTTCCGTCGGCAGAAATACCAACATGTGACCATTGTCATTTGCTGCGAGTTCATGAGTTGCATCAACAACAGCGTCGAGCCAGTCTCGTTCGATTGTTTCTCCGGCTTCGTTGGTTCCCTGTTCTAAAGGCCGATACTGAATGTCGACGGGATAAGTACGGCCTTCCACCAAAATCACGGGAGCGGGTTTGCCTTGAGTCGCGAAATGTTCTGCAAAGCGGTCTGCATCAATCGTCGCTGATGTGATCATGATTCGGAGATCGGGGCGTTTGGGAAGCAGACGTTTTAGGTAGCCCAAGAGGAAGTCGATATTCAGAGAACGTTCGTGAGCTTCGTCGACAATGATGGTGTCGTATTGTTCAAGAAAGCGATCTGATTGAGTTTCTGCCAACATGATTCCGTCGGTCATCAGACGAATTAACGTTTGAGGCCCCGATGCGTCGTTAAAGCGAATCCGATAACCCACCTGCTTGCCGACTTCGCACTTCAATTCGTCGGCAAGGCGAGTCGCAATGGATCTTGCAGCGATTCGGCGAGGCTGAGTATGTCCGATGGTTCCTCCGATTCCTCGGCCGAGTTCCAACGCAATTTTGGGCAGCTGAGTCGACTTACCAGAGCCTGTTTCTCCGCAAACGACAATCACTTGGTGCTTTTCGATCGCAGCCTTGATTTCATCCTTCCTGCCCACCACAGGTAAGTCTGCTGGGTAGACAATTGGGGGAACGGATTGCAGTCGTTGTTCGCGAAGCTGGACGGATTTGCCCAGTCGAGTCGTGAGTTTTTCTAGACTGCGATCAAACGGCTTGTTTGCCTTCTGAGCATTTTGGATCGACCGTAAGGAGCGGCGCAGCGCAAACTGATCGCCCAGCATGGCCGAAGTGATTTGCTTCTGAATTTCCTTCAAATCTGACATGATCGGGGGAACACTGATGATTTGCTGCGATCAATGCAAGTGGCAGATGAACGCGTCGACAATTCCGGCAGAAATCAGCACCAAGACAGCAGCCTTTTCGCTGCAGATCGTCCCTAAGACACTCTGACGCCGCCAAAGTTCGTAGAGTTCACCGCGCTGTTTTCTGAATTGATTGCTTTCTGAATTGGCTGTTGCTGATGTTGGAATGGCTCCGAAGTTGTTGGTTTCGGACCTTTTGGGGTGGAGTCGCGAAGCTTGTTCGCTGCCAAACTGGTTCACTGTGGGTTTGGGTACTGTTAAGTGGAGAGGGAAGCGCTAAAAGCATTTAGTGGGGTCTGGTTGAGTTGCGAATCGCATTGACATTGAGACGCAATCTCATTATGATTGACCGCAAAGCTGCGCCAGTTACCTGTTTTAAGGCACCGTTTTTTTGTTTTAGGCATGTTTTGTAGCCACTCAGCTGGCTGCTGTGATTTTAGAGTCGCTCCCAATGAATGAATCAGACGCTGTGCCCAGCCGTTCCTTGCCGGGTGGTTCACAGCAATCCGACGTGTCCCCTGAACTCGTTCAGTTTGCAGCACTCGCTCAGGGGAAGAGCGAACTGCTGATTGAGTACAAGGGCCAGACCTATTTGCTAAAGGTGACGAAGAACGACAAGCTGCTGCTGAACAAGTAGTTTGTTGTTCAGAACTTTCGTGCCTGCCCTGCCCTGTTTTCAAGTGATGCGTCGGGGTGCTTAATGAGTTGCTTGTTTGCCGGCTTTAGGTTGTCGTGAGTTCTAGTCAAAGCGGGCAAGCTGCATCAGCGGGATACTGGATTGCGTCAAATCCATTTGGGTGATGCCTTCGGCTTTTCTGTTTCGTCGCAGTGGCAAACGAACGCCTGTTGGTAGACAATCGGCGATCTTCTTTGTTCGTTGGTTGATCCTGAACTCTACTGACTGCCCGTCGCTATGCTGAATCTTAAAAGCCAATCCTCTCAACGCTGGTTGAAACAGGTTGATGAAAACCTGAAGACAATTTTAATTGACCATGCTCACTGTGAACAAAAGGCCGCGTCAACCGCCATGCATTTGATGTTCGACTATGTTGAGCATGCAGAGCTACGGCAAGAAATGTCTGAAATTGTGCAGGAGGAACTGGAGCACTTTCAGATGGTCACAGACATTCTGGATGCTCGAAAGATTCGCTTCTTCAAATTGAAACCAGGCACATATGGTCGAAAGCTCAAGGAGCTATGTCGTCGTCAAGAACCAGAAAAGGCGGTCGATCGGCTTTTGATTGCTGGCTTAATTGAAGCTCGAAGTTGTGAGCGTTTTGCGTTACTGCGAGATCATCTCAAAGATTCCGAACCTGAACTCAGCGAATTCTTTGGTTCTTTGTTTGAATCAGAGGCTCGGCATCACGCCACTTATTCTCGTCTCGCAAGAATCTTTCAACCAGACGCTGAAGTGAAGAAACGTTTAGAGGAGCTGTCTGCTCTAGAGGCGGCCATTATTGAAGAGGGCTGCGAACTACCTCGCGTGCACAGCTAACAGGCTGCACAGCTAGTAGGCTGTGCAGGTCAACCAGCGAGTGCCATGTCTGGTGTCCCTGAAACCT
>CAYTUE010000144.1:3260-9158 GCA_964441085.1 uncultured Planctomycetaceae bacterium | reverse complement strand
GAAGGTGAAAAGCAACGTGTTTATCAGCGAGAAGTCATCTTTGGAGCAGGATCAACATTCGGCTTCGACTATCTCAGAGATCAAAAAACTCGCCAACAGCGTGCCGCTCAGCGTCCCGGCTTGGATGTGATGAGCCGATTGCGGCGACGGCGATTTTCAGATGGTGTGCTACAACCAGTACGCGAAGTCACCATCATTGATGAAGCAGACAGTCTTTTGTTAGACGAAGCCATGACGCCTCTGGTTTTAAGCGGTGAACCAAATCAAACATTAACTCGCAACATGACGGCGACTTTTGAATTTGCGCAAACCGTCGCTGAATCACTGGAATATGAAATCGACTTTCGAGTTACTCCTAAGACCAAACAGATTCAACTCACACAATCTGGGTGGGATAAAATCCACGCTCAAATCAGAAAGGGACTACGTCTGCGCCGTCCTTGGAATGAATACGTTTGCCAAGCTTTGCGAGCCACCTATTCGTTTTGCTGCAACGAAGATTACGTGGTTCAAAACAACAAAGTCCAAATTGTGGATGCCCATACGGGACGCATTGAACCCGATCGAGCATGGCAAGATGGATTGCATCAAGCGGTCGAATGCCTCGAACAGGTCCCGATCTCACCTGAACGAAGCACCAGCGCACGAATTACTCGCCAACATTTCTATAGCCTCTATCAAGAGCTCAGCGGAATGACGGGGACTGCTGCATCTACCACTGATGAACTGCTAGAAATGTATTCCACAAAGGTTGTGCAGATTCCACTGCATCGCCCGAGCCAAAGGCGTCAACTCCCAACACGCTGGTTCATTGATGCCCAATCAAAGCACTCTGCCATCACAGATAGTGTTGCTGAATCCCTGCAAAAAGGAAGAGCCATCCTGATTGGAACTGCGACCATTGACCAAAGTGAAAAGATCGCCAAATGTCTCCATGATGCAGGTATCGAGGCAGTCGTTTTAAATGGTCTGCAAGATGCATGCGAAGCTGAAATTGTTGCTCAGGCAGGAAAAGCGGGACGAGTTACCATTGCAACCAATATGGCTGGGCGAGGAACAAATATCCGTCCCGACCAAGAGGCTCTTCTGAATGGTGGCCTACACGTCATTGCGACTCAGCATCACGATTCAGTACGCGTTGATCGCCAACTCATTGGTCGCTGTGGCCGACAAGGCGAACCGGGCTCATACCAGTTCTTTATCGCTGCCAGCGACAACCTGATTACCGACCATGCACCAAAAGTGGCTGATGAAATGCGGGCATGTGCAGATGCAACAGGAGAATGCCAAAAAGACTTCAGCACAATGGCTTCCCACATTCAAAACCAGCTTGAAAAACAGGCCCGAATTCAACGCAAAAACATGCTCACACATGAACAGTGGATGAACACCGTCCGCACATCAGTCGGTTAGGTCAACAAAACCAATGATAAAAAGAAACATCCTTACGATGAACAATCGTCAGCAAGTGAATCCGGCACCTTCTGGCTCAGTGAAACTGCAGACTGCGATCGCGTTGCTTGGGCTAGTGCTCGTTTGGAGCGGACAACCTGCGCACGGTCGTGAGCTAAGATCTCCAGAAGGTTTCACCGAACCAGTTGTATCAATTGATGTTGCCGCAATGGAATCTGGGCCGATTTCTGGAGTCTTCATCCGTCGTGGACAACGAGTTCGCAAAGGAGAACTGCTTGTCACTTTGAATGACGAAGTTCTGCGTGAAACACGCGCTGCACTGAAAGCAGAATCCGAAGGCGTTGCCAACATCGAAGCTCTTGCGATCGAACGCAACGTCAGACAAGGACGATATGAAACGCTGAAAAAACTGCAAGAAGCGGGCTCTGGATCGTTTGAAGAAGTGAAACTCGCAAAAGCTGACTTTGACGTGGCCTCCAAAAGAGTTGAGGCAGCAATAGAACAACGCGGAATCGCAAAGCTTCGCCTACGTGAATTGGACGCCCGGATCGCTCAAAGAAAAATCGTATCTCCCATCGATGGAATCGTCGTGGATGTCAAAAAAAAGCGAGGAGAATACGTGGCAGCAGAAGAACTTCATGTCGCAACAATCGTTCGACTGGAAGAACTTCGAGCCGTATTTTTTGTGCCCACAATCATCGCTTCGAAGATGAATGTCCTGAACAAAGAACGCTTCAAAATTCATATCCCTTTGCTCAATCAATCCGTGAATGCAAAGCTGGAATACGTCGCACCTGTCACAGAACCAGACAGTGGCCTTGTTCGTGTTCATTTATTGATCCCGAATTCGAACGAAACCTACCGCAGTGGAGTTCGTTGCGTGTTAATCGAAGCGAATCATCAAAGAACCAAAACGGCAGAAGGGAAAAACACTGCTGCAACAGAATGGACTGCGACAACACGATCACAAACCGTTGTCACCCGAAAACAAGTGAATCAAAGAAAATGACTTGTCACCAAAGAGGGGTAATCGTCATCACGGATCGCTGACATTCGTCGAGCCCAAAGCTGCAAACTCATCGATATCGTTGATATTCGAAGGTCCATTTTGAACACAAACTTGGAACGGATTCCATGACCAATTCACAACAAAAAACCAAACCACGGCGGCCAAAACCTCAGCATGCCCCTATTGATCGAAATAAGGCACCAGATGGAATCAGTGAACTGACTCCACGCTTAAGGGCAGTCGTTTGCCAAGCAGCAAATCAAGATCAGCTGCAATACCTGATGGTCAAATTTCTGAATAATCTACCGCAAGTCGTTGCAGTTGCGTGGGCTCATGTATCAGACGACAAAGTACGCCTTGTGGAACACACGCTCACGGGACCAGTCTTTGAACGAGACGAAGTGTCATCATGGATCCAGCAGTCTCTTACCCAAGCGGCTCTGGAACCTGCTGGCGTAACTCACACATCCCCCCTGATACGCAACTTGCATCTGCATGCCCAACGACTGGACCTTGCCGAAGGAGACAGCCAAAACGTTGTGGCGATCTTGGTCGCCAATAAAACGTCTCCTGAATCCGACGCTCTGACACTCCAACTGACGGCCGCGTGGGCTTCATTCTGGAGCCAAGCACGAAACGCCGTCATCGCCAATCAGGAAGTCAACGTAACATCCACACTTGTGGAAATTGGCGCTCAAATGAGCGCATGTGATCACGTCACGACACTCGGGAATGTTATCTCGAAGGAAGTCAAGAAAGTCGTTCATTGTGATCTGGCAGTGGTCGGGCTTTCAACGAGCCCCAACGGTCACGCAAAAGTTCTGGGCCTATCGGAGCATCGCGACTTCGACCACCGTGCCGATCTGGTGCAAGACTTGGCTCACGTATTTGAAGAAACGATTGCCCGTGATCGAGTCACCAGTTGGCCCGCAACCGATGACACCGAACGATTTCTGACAAAGGCTCATCAAAAGCTAGTCACATCGGGAAAAGCAGAAGTGGTTCTGTCGACTCCACTTCGTGATAAAACTGGCCACGTCATTGGCGCAGTCGCCGTTCTTGGTCGCCGCGACCAGCTGACTTCACCCGTTGTTTGGGGAATGATGGACGCACTCTCCGACCCACTGGGGCGCCACCTTGCAGCGGTTAAAAAACGCCAAGGGGGATGGATTCGACGTTCGTTACGAACCATTGCTGGGTTCGTAGCATCAGTCAAAGCACTGATCATGCTAGCGGCCTGTGCGGCCATCGTACTGATGATGTTCATTCCAGTCCCTCACAATCTGTGGTGCGACGCCGTCATCCATCCGGTGAAACGGCAATACAGCGTCGCTCCTCATAACGGACTCTTGGAATCAACTTTGATGGAACCAGGAGACGTTGTATCCAAAGGGCAACTTTTAGCCACGATGGATGGCCGCGAGATTCGCTGGGACATGGCAGGCACTGTTGCGGGAAAGCAAAAGGCAGAAAAAGAACGAGATGCCCACATGGCCGGCTATCAAATGCCACAGGCACTGATTGCCGGACTGGAAAGCGAACGCTTACAACACGAACTGAACGTCTTGTCGTTCCGCGAAAACAATCTTTCAATCCGATCTCCAATCAACGGTGTCATCCTTGATGGAAGTCTTGATCGTCGAGAAAACTATCCTGTTTCACCAGGAGACATTATCTACGAAATTGCGCCACTCCTTACGCTACGAGCTGAAGTCGCAATTGATTCTGAAGATATCACACACGCTGCAGAAGAGATGGAAGTTGAACTCTTTATCAACGGTATGGAATCGAAGCCCATCCATGCTGCCATACAACGAATTCGACCACGCTCCGAAATCCGCGAGGATCAGAACGTCTTTATTGCAGAAGTCACTATTGAAAACTCAGATGGACTCATTCGTCCAGGAATGACAGCTTCAGCACGAATTAAAGCCGGTAAAAGAGAGCTGTGGTGGGTTCTATTCCATCGTGCGATCGAAAACATAGCCACAGGAGCGCATTGGTAATATGGACACCGATACCGACTACCGACAAACTCTCGACATTCGAGAACTTAAGCCCAAACTCAGAAACGATGTCGAATGCAGCCTCGCTGGCTACGGCGCAGAACAATGCTACATCGTAGAAGATCTATCCAGCGGTCGTTTCTTTCGCATCGGGTTTTCTGAATACGCGTTGATTTCTCTGTTTGATGGGCACACCACACTCGGCGATGCGGTTTCATCTACCGCGACGGCTTTGAATGATGCTGCTCTCACCGAAAACGAAGCCACGATTATCTGCAAATGGCTTATGGATTCTGGCCTTGCTGTGCTGAATGGCGAATCAGAACGATCCGATTCTGGGCCTCGCCGGGGCTCGATGCAACGACGACGTCTGATGCAAGCGGCAAATCCTATAAGTCCACGAATTGCGCTGTTCAATCCAGACAACATGCTGCAAATGTTTCACTTTCTGGGAACGCTGATCTGTTCGTCGTTATTTGCTGTCGTCTGGTTGTGTGTCGTGAGTTTTGGAACCTACTTTATCTGGGCCGACTTCGACACGGTCGCTGGCACCGCATCTTTCCACGCGGTTAGCCCTCATGACATTGCGATTTTCGCAGTTGTGTGGTGCGTATTAAAACTGCTTCATGAATCGGGACATGCTTTGGCATGTCATCACTATGGGGGACGTGTTGTTGAAGCAGGAATCATGTTTATTCTGCTTATCCCGTTGCCATATGTCGACGTCACGTCTTCGTGGCGCATGCGTTCAAAGTGGAAACGCATCTTCGTGGCCGCAGCGGGCATGTACCTTGAATTGTTAGCTGCCGCCGTAGCGTCCTGCGTTCTGCATGTGTCTTCTGACCCAGTCGTGTTGCAAGTTTGCCGGTATGTGATTTTCTCTGCCGGCCTGACCACCCTTCTGTTCAACGCAAATCCATTAATGAAGTTCGATGGCTACTACATTCTTTCTGATTTTTTGAATTTGCCTAACCTTGCAGCACACGGGCAGCAACTCACGAGCTGGGTTCTTGCAAGAATCTTCTTTGGCCCTGGGCAACGACGAATGACTTGGCCAGAAAAATCAGAACGCACCATTTTTGCATACGGAATCGGCGCAGCGTTGTGGCGAATCCTGATCACAATCAGCCTCGCAGCAGGTGCGGCATTGTTATTGCGAGGTGCAGGAATCGTGATGGCAGCCGTCTTTGTGCTCAGTGCCGTCGGTATCTTGCTCTTTAAATTCACACGCTTCTTTCTTTCACAACTCAGCCAGCATCCCATTCGTTGTGTTCGCTGCATCACCTTGACTGGGATACTGGCACTTGCAGCTTGGTACGGAGCACAGCTTCCCATGCACAAGTCTCTTGAAGCTGCGGCTGTTGTCGATTTTCAGCCAGTGGTTGATGTGCGATCACGTGTGCATGGCTTTGTGTCGCAGGTTCATGTCACTGATGGTGAGTACGTCAAACGTGGCCAATTACTCATTAC
>CAYTUE010000144.1:0-3160 GCA_964441085.1 uncultured Planctomycetaceae bacterium | reverse complement strand
TTGACCGTGGGAGATCACAGTCAACTGGTGCTAAAAAGCATGATTGCTCAGCACCACGTCCAGAACTTTCGACACCATCAAGGGCAAGTCGTTGCTGTTCACATCCACGGAAGTGGGCCACACTGGAATAAAGTGATCCTTAACGAAATATCACCTCAGGCACAAACTCGGCTGCCACACGCAGCATTCAGTGCTCAGCATGGCGGTGACGTGACGGTTGTTCATTCAAATGTCTCGGAAAGCAACGATGAACAGACCATCGAATCAGCAGAACCTCATTTTTTGGTGCAGGCGAAGATTCCCAGCTCCTTAAAACATTCTCTCTACGCCGGTCAACGAGCCACGATTTCCCTTCAGCAACAAAGTGACACAATCGCATCAACAACGCTGGAATGGTGTAAACGGATTTACTTCAACTATCTTGTCACACGGCAACACGTATAAGCAAAACACACTTTACTAAAAACTTAGTGTAACACACCACACCAGCAATAGTCCGGTCTGCTTAAACGAAAACGAAACGACATCCCATGATAGGTTCAGCAACATCATCGTGCCTCACATGCTACGATTAATTATCTTTTACTTGATAAACAGATACTCCGAAAAGCACAGTAAGACAGATACCCCCAAGGCAACAACAGACGAGGCTGACAGGACAAGGCTTCTTTCACAAAAACCAAGAACACAACAATTAAGGAGATACATAATGATCAAAGGCCCTCAGGCATCCCTATGCATATTTCTTATTTTCGCAACGTGCAATACTGTGAATGCAAGTAACCCGCCACAGGAACAACGACAGCTTAAGCCAGTCTCTTCGACACAAGAAGTACCTGGCAGCACAGCAGAGGCTTCAATTGACGTTACCAAAGCATGGTGGTTACAGTACGCCGCGCAATCATTGCGACCGAACGCCAACAGTTTGCCAATCACGTTGGAATCCGCAATCGTGGGAGCCTTGCACAATTCCAGCCAAGTCAAGATTTTTAGTGAACTTCCCCTGATTCGACGTACTGCAATTCAAGAAGCAGATGCTGCATTTGACTGGACCGCATTTTTGGATTCGACGTGGGACGACATCAACGAACCAGTCGGCAGTACTCTGACTGTCGGTGGCAACGCGACACGATTCAGTGACCACAATATCAACCTTCGTGGCGGTATTCGCCGCCGAACCTACACAGGCGGTCAACTAGAAATCACACAGCAACTCGGACACCAAAACACCAACTCTACATTTTTCATTCCCAATCCACAGGGCACTTCTCGACTCACTCTTGGCTTTACTCAACCACTGCTACAAGGACGCGGCAAGACCTATAATCAGTCGCTTATTGTATTAGCCCAAATCGACAAAGCAGTGGCCGAAACAGAATTTCATCGGCAACTGCAAAGTCACCTGATTGAAGTTTCTCGAGCTTACTGGGGGCTCTACTTGGAGCGAGGACTGTATGTTCAAAAATTTCAATCGTTCGAACGAGCAAAACAGATTTTTGACCACTTAGAAGCTCGACAAAATGTCGACGTTTCCCAAAGCCAGCTCATCTCTGCACGCGCATCTATGACGGAACGGCGAGCAGACCTGTACCGATCAAGTATGGCGATCAAGAACGCAGAAGCACGACTACGCACCCTCATCAATGATCCATCTTTGGGATTGGATGAATCTATGGAACTCATCCCGCAAGACATACCCAGAACCTCGGGCTATAACGTGTCTCTTCCTATCGCAATGGCTGATGCGACACAGTATCGTCCGGAAGTCGCAGGGGCCATCAAGCGAGTTAAAGCAGCTGGTATCCGAGTGGGAATGACAAAGCATGAGCTGATGCCCATCTTGAATCTCGTGACAGAAACCTATGTATCTGGACTCGTAAGCAATGACCCAGGCAATGCGTTTAGCCAAAGCTTCAGAGAAGGCGCCCCCAGCTACTCAATTGGCTTGAACTTTGAAATTCCTTTGGGAGGCCGAGCCGCCAAAGCACGCCACGAAAGGCAACGACTAGAACACCGCCAAATTCAACAGCAATACAAGACAACATTGAGCACCATTCGCCTTGAAGTTGAAGTGGCCGTTCGAGAACTAAGCACCTCACTTCAAGAAATGTCTGCCAAAGGCGAAGCCGTTCACGCCAGAGAAGCCCAATTGTCTTCATTGCAACGTCGGTGGAAAGCACTTCCAGGAGAAGATGTCGCCACAAGCCTTGCCTTAGAAAACCTATTGGTTGCTCAAGAACGTCTCCAAGAAGCAGAACACGAATATTTGCGATCGATCATGACTCACAACCTCGCCACAATTACTCTCAAGCAAGCTCGCGGAACATTGCTTCAAGAAGAGAATATTTCTGTTTCAGAATACTGCCAATCCTGTCTACCAACAAGAAGTGCAAGCAAGGTTTCGACACTCCCACTAGGCACCCACAACTAACAGCCTGTTCTTTAAAGAATGCGAGAGCACATTTCTTGCATTCAGCCAAACAGAATCACTGGTTGTGACGGCCCAAAGCTGCGCATTTGCAGCAAAGGGTCAGCAACACTGCTTGCCTTTTGAAATACTGTCCTTCACAGTCATTTCGTCGCAGCAACGTCACGCCAAACGATCGGCGACAGAATATCCAAAGGGAATGTTCTTTCCACAGGTGCACCGCCTGCATCACTGCTGACCACTGCTGACCACTGCTGGTCAATGATCGAACTCATGTCGTTCGAATCGTTCCACGCCGTCACTGTCTCGCTCGCTTCGCAGACAGTCAACACATGGATTCAAAACACATGTGTTTTCCCCGATGCAAATTCGGCATAAAACAACTTGCCATCATTCTACAATGTTGCATCACCGAAAACCGCAGTGACTGCTTGTAGGTCTCTTTCCTATGAAAAGAGCAATACTGGCTACCGCAAATCAGCCTGCGCTATCTCATTTCAAAATCGTCATAGCTTACGTATATCACTTCGGCAAAAGAATAACAGAACGATCGTGACAGCGCTTCCGATGAGTGCACATTTGCGACTACGTAGATTTTCGGTTTTCACTCGAGTTGCTGCAATATGTCCAGCTCGAAAATTCTGCATGTGGCAAAGTTTACCGATACAAGCATGTAGAGAAAAAACAACAGCTAGCGAACCTGCCCCCGTTATGCACACTAGGCAGTTGAAT
>CAYTUE010000143.1:7764-9437 GCA_964441085.1 uncultured Planctomycetaceae bacterium | reverse complement strand
GTTTTATACTCAGCATCTCAAACATGCGGTTGCTGTCGCAGATGCTGTTCCTAACTTGAAGCTGGTGATCGATCATCTGTCCAAGCCAAAAATCAAGGCTGGCCATTTCGACGACTGGGCGGCCGACATGACGAAGGCGGCAAGTCGGCCCAACGTTTACTGCAAGCTAAGCGGAATGGTCACCGAAGCCGATTGGAACCAGTGGACGACCGCCGACTTGCTTCCCTACGTTCAATTGGCCATAGAAGCCTTTGGCCCCGCACGTTGCATGTATGGAAGCGACTGGCCCGTTTGCGAATTAGCGGCGTCTTATGAACAAGTATTTGCCGCCTTAAAAGAGTGTATCGCCCAGCTGTCTGAATCAGAACAGGCGGCAATTCTGGGAGGCACGGCAATCAAGTTCTATGACCTGAAGGTGTGAGCACCCGCAGGTTGAAGTGGGTTAAGTTGCAAAACTGCCGCTTTTTTACAACTTTTGGCTGAGTTTTCACAGTGAGCAGAATGCCTCACCGCGAACACTTAGACTCAAGCCAACTTCGCTTGCATGTCGAGCGATGATTCAGCATTCTATCACGCTGACATTGCGATTCGGACTGCACAGTTCGAATGGTTACGTCCGAATTTTCACCTCGAAACACCTCTAAAATCGGAGCCTCATCTCGTGGCAATTAAGTACGGTTTCAATCTGTTGCTTTGGAATTCTGTCATCACAGAAGAACATTTTCCCGTCATGGAACAGTTGAAGGAGATGGGCTACGACGGCATCGAACTGCCAATGTTCGATCTGAATGCGGACATGTTCAAAAAAATTGGTGCTCAGCGAGAATCTTTAGAATTGGGAGCCACTGCAGTCACCGTGTGTGCTGCTGAAACCAATCCGATTTCTCCAGACGCCAACATTCGTAAAGCGGGTTTAGATCACCTGAAAAAAGCGATTGATATGTGCGCTCTTTCAGGAGCAGAAAAGTTGCTCGGCCCAATCCATTCTGCTCTCGGAGAATTCACGGGCAATGGACGCACAGACGACGAATGGAAGTGGGGCAAAGAAACGCTGACTCAGGCCGCAGAGTACGCTCAGACTCAAAACGTCACTTTGGTGGTGGAATACCTGAATCGCTTTGAATGCTACTTCTTGAATTCGGCGGAAGACGCGGGCCGATTTGCTCGAGAAATCAATCACCCCAACTTAAAAACGATGTACGACACATTCCATGCGAACATCGAAGAAAAGTCGATCACAGAAGCCGTCAAGGCATGTGCCGATCAAATGGTCCACGTCCACATTTCAGAAAATGATCGTTCGACTCCAGGCAAAGGGGGAGTCAACTGGGACGAATCTTTTGCCGCTTTAAAAGCAGTCGGATACGACAATGGTTATCTCATGATTGAAGCCTTCGGTTTGGCTCTGCCAGAACTTGCTGCGGCAACTCGCATCTGGAGAAAAATGTACGACGATGAACTCACACTGGCCAAAGAAGGCCTTGCCTTCATGAAGAGCGGCTGGGAAAACGCATAACTGACTTCGTACGAATGAAGTCGTTGCGAAAACAGAATTCCAAGGTGGCCTTCTTTAAGGCCACCTTTTTTCGTAGACAATGAACCAAATGTTTTATCAGCAGCAAAGCTGGCAAACGGCAGCTTGGCAGCAGAAACATCAAACCAACTATTTCGGG
>CAYTUE010000143.1:2873-7664 GCA_964441085.1 uncultured Planctomycetaceae bacterium | reverse complement strand
GGCAGCTTGGCAGCAGAAACATCAAACCAACTATTTCGGGCCGTGAATTGCGATGTCAAACGGCCGAATGGCGGCTGTTGGGTTTTGAGCAGCAAAGTAATACAGCTGGCGGTTAGGAAATGCGGCTTGCACTGCTTTCAGTTCTTCTGGTGTGCGAGGAAGTCGGCAGACAAGCGACCGTCCTGCATAATCCGGAGGGTTGATGATGTAGCTTAGCTGAGGATCAGTGCCCGTTTCGTCTACAAAAATCAACGTCGCCTGTTCAGCAGAGGCCGCTTCAACGGCAGAATGAAATTCGGCGATGCGGCGGCGAGAAAAGCTGATTTGACTGATCCATCCAGACACCTTGCTGGTTCCCAATACGTCGGGTGTATCCACCCATCCCGGAATGATGCTCACCAATAGCAAACCGCACACGCATGTTGTCACCAACCCCGACCTCATGATTCTTTTCACGTTGCCAACGAAACTGAATAAACCAAAGGCACTGAGCAACAGGATCAAGGGAGCCGTTTCAAACACATAGTGCCATTCCATAATTCCTGAATACCAATACGGAATATGCACCACGTGCAAAGACACAATCGCAGCCAACACCATCGCTAATGCTGTGAAGCGAAAAGCGACCTGGGAACCAGCCTGATCCGGCAACGTGGTTAAGCTGGCAAGTCGCTGGGGGCCACCAAGTTTGAACAGTTCCACAATTGCAGAGATCAACCCGAGACTTAACAAAGTCAAATTCCATGTCCACAACAGACTGAATTTGAAACGTAGTTTGAAATTTCCAGCGGCCTTCGCCCAATCCAAATTTTGAGCCCACTGATCGTATTTGCGGACCGCTTCCGGACCAGCAGCGATCTCGCAACCAACAGCGTTATCAAAACCGAACTTGTGTCGAGGTGTAAAATTGTCGGTGTATTCTTGGTAGGCGGTTCTGAACGGATCTGCTGTCGCAGCCGCATTCGTGGCAGCCAAGATGCAGAATCCACCAATCAGCGGCAGTGCAAATCCCAGAATGACAATCGCGGGAATTCGTCGACCGATTAAGGTCCATAGTAACCATGCTCCAAAAGGAGCAGCAAAGCCAGCCGCTGTCATCGGCCGCCCCAACATGGCAGCAGATAGCCCACAGCCAGCAATCAATGACCACATCAACACAATGGATTTCAACTTACGTTGACCGTCTGAATCGGGCTGCAGCATCTTTAAAAATGCAAACAGAAACACAGACAGCATGAACATGACGGGATGATGAGCCAACAGCATGTTACTGAAAATCGCCAGCGACGGGCTCAATGCCAACAGAAGCCCACTCAAAAATGCAGGTCGAGCAGCCATCATCATTCTGGCACACCAGAAGAAAAACATGGCAGACAGTGCTCCAGCAACCCAGTGCCCCCAAATGGGATGCCCGAGTGCTAAGCTGGGAACAATCCATGCTCCGGTGAGTGGAAAGTAGCGACTTACCGTAGCGTCTTCATTGAGTACATGAAACTGGTGAAACAAATCAGGAGCTGCAGGAACGGCAGGCCAAGCCAAGCGTCTTGCGGTGTACGTTTGAGCCTGCAACAGATAGCTGAACTCATCGTGATAGGCATGAGGAAGTTCGGCCAGTGGAACCTGCTGTACGGCTCCGCTGGCAGTGCGCACGTCGACTTGTGATTGTCCGATCCACCAGCTGGACAATAAAGAGCACAAAACAATCGTCAATGTTTGCAGCGCTAAGCCAACGGTGATTCGCAGGCGTGATTTTTCCCGCATGAAATTTGTGTGACCAGAATCTACTGGAACCTGCTTTGGCAAAGAATCAGCAACAAGACAGCCAACATCATTTTGCAGATTTTTTAGATTTTTTAGATTTTGCTTCGTTTGGTGAGATCTCCGCTTCGCCGGAAACAGAAACGCCAAGACGGGCAGCATCAGCAGAATCAATGTTGGAAATGTGGTTTCTGGATCCCATGAAACAACCAAGTCCAGCAGGCCAAATTCGCAAATTCGGGGCCATTCGAACAGCGTCACAACAAACACGGTCAGCGCCCAAACAACACTCGCCGCCAACCAACTTGTTTGCCTAAGATACTGCACTGATTGGTTTCACTAAAAATGGTGGCTGCTAATAAAGATGAAGCATTTTCATGCTGGGTATCGATGCTACCGCAGGGCAGACAAAAATGCGGCGAGGTCAGGCACGAGATGCCGTTGCTGCTGCGTTTTCAAATCACGCACGATCTTGCTGCCGACTTTGTCTTACGATGAAGCACTGTTGGCTGCTAACAAGAGATCAAAGGTCGACTGCAGTTCTCCTGAAATTTGCGACACCAAATCATCACCGTGGTCATTTGCTGAATCTGGCATCACCGGCCATGTGTAGGTTTCGACTTCTAAATGAGGAGCATAGGGGAGTCTGGCGATGCGAGTGAGTGCTGCCGAAAGATCGTCCCGCGTGGTTGAAAGAGCGCCTAATGTTTCCGCAAAGATCGGAACATGAAAGTGAACTCGCCACGCATCTGCGGTAAACAAAGTATCGGATGTATCTGAGAGAAGGTCTTCAGTCAGATCCAACCGTTTTTCAATAGAACCGTCGGCCATCTTCGCAAAAACTTGATGCAGATATCGAGGTTCAATAAAGCTCTTGAGTGCTTCAATCGCTGGTTTGTTCACAGCCGGTTTTAAGATCTCTACAGCGTTCGTGATGTGGACCTTGTTGATGCGAATGCCTTCGTCGTTCAGCTGATCGATCGACACGGGCAGAGTTTCAAATTCGACCGCTTGGTGGCACACATCTAAGCACAGCCCGATGTATTGTCGAGTCTCTTCTTCGTTGCCAAGAGCGTCAGCCATTTCGAACATCGCTCGGAACTGAGGAACTGCGTCTTCGCGGATGGAAGAAATATGGCAAAGCGGTTCAGGTTCCACGGCAAGGCGAATCAGTCGACCGGTTTCTTGATGCAGTTCCTTCAAAAAACGAGCACACCGGATTAAGTTTTTAAAGCACTTGGCATGAAAATCTGGCTCCGTGGGATTCATTGTCCCGCCTAAAGGCAATGTGGAAATACTGCCTTCTGAATTTTCTGGCAGAAGTTGAGCCAACAGCTTTGCGCAGTCTTGAGTGTAATTCAGACGATCGCGGTCAGACCAGTCGGGAAGATAGACCTGTTCTTTGACTCGATCACTGTGAAAATCACCGTAGGGAAATGCGTTGAGTGTGTGGCAGGTCAGATCGTTTTGCCACAAAGCTTGTCCTAAGCGGTCTCGTTGAGCTTCTGATTCCAGTAATTCGGTGACCACGCTTTTGGGTAACCACAGTCCCGCCGCAATCGGCAGATTCACCGATCGACGAACGGCGGCCGTGTACTGATTTAAGCCGTCGATCACCTCATCAACGTTTCGTCCCGGATGGACGTTTGAACAATAGCTAAGTGGCAAATTTGTGAATGACATTGTGCTTCCCTGAGGTCAAAGTCTGCCGTCATGTTAGCGATCTGCCCGAAAAGGGCAAAACCAGTCCGCCAGACCAGTTGACCGCCTAGGAAAACAGCAGCGAGAGGCTACGACAAGATTTCGACCGCTTGTTCAACCCTGTCGAATGTCATTCTTTCTCGAAGGCGCCTTTAAGCATTGCTGGCAGCTTCGCTGATGCTTGCTCCTCAACGCAAACGAGTCCTGAAATCTTACGATTTCAGGACTCGTGAACTAACATTCATTTCCTTCGGCGATTCCTAGTACTCACCAATGACGTTTCCATCGTTGCGTTGAGCAAGGTTCTCGTAGATGCTGTCAGCAGCTGCGGTTCCTGGATTGTGATCCACGTTCTCGCTGATGAATCGCACAGAGCCATCTCCCAGAAGGAACTGAGCCCCTCCTACATGAGTGCTGTTAAATCCTAAAATACATTCACTTCTGTTAAGAGCGGTTGCATTTCCAGTGACGACCGTGCTGTTGATGCCGTTTGCGGTAATACCAAGCACCCCTAGCCCCGAGAACTCTTCCCAGTCGGCTCGCATTCGCTGGCTGTTTGGAGTTCCCATTCGATCTGTCCCGATCCACCAGCCGGCCTTGCAGTTGAAGCGACGGTCATTCACGTTGAGGAACTTGGTTCGCTCACCAACAACAATTGTGTTGCTGGTACCGTCAGTAATATCTCTGATTCTAATCTTACTGTTGCGACTGAATGTTCCATCCAAGTCATATACCTCTGCGCCATCTGCAACTGCATCAATAGCCGTGCCTCGTACATTTCCCGCTCGGCTGCTGGTGACGAAAGCCTGGTCTACGGCGTTCATGCCTATGTAGTTACTCTGTCCCGCTCTGTCGTCTCCGCTGTCCGCTGATGACGGGCATATGTAGCCTGACAGCACGCTTCGCGATAGCAGGTTACCTGTGTCGACTAACTCCTCCACACCCCGGCCTGAGCTGAGGAGTTGTTGGAAAAGAGGTGCTTGATCCATAAACGGAAGAGCGTACATGCTCCACCCCCATCCGTGACGGACGTTTATCGTGTGAACACTGTCAAACATCTGGTTCGGAAGGTTTCCGTGATCCACGATGTAACCTGGTGGGAACGTTTTGTGGACGTCGTGGTAATTGTGCAGTGCCAATCCAATTTGCTTGAGATTGTTCTTACATTGTGTTCTACGAGCCGCTTCTCGCGCCTGCTGCACAGCTGGCAGTAGTAGTGCGACAAGAATTGCAATGATTGCGATCACAACCAGCAATTCAATCAGTGTGAAGCCCCTTTTTTGGGATAACTTCTTCATGACATCTTCTCCTTCAAAGAAAACAGAAAACAGA
>CAYTUE010000143.1:0-2773 GCA_964441085.1 uncultured Planctomycetaceae bacterium | reverse complement strand
TTTTTGGGATAACTTCTTCATGACATCTTCTCCTTCAAAGAAAACAGAAAACAGATGCATAAATGCATAAAAAATAGATCGGCCACTTTTGTCAAGTGGCAGAATATCACTTAGAACTTAAAACAAAGTTATGTTCATTCGGGCCTTCAAGGACCTCAGCTTTTAACTCTTCACCAGAACGGTACTTCTCCGGCACCATTTCAATCGACTCAAACACCTCCTCGCCTTCAGGGCCCACCCCGTTTGGCTTCCCGTCAACGATATGGGAAATCGTAACAACGTGTTGCCCCAACAAAGCACCCTTCTGGCCGACATACATCATGACATAGGCTCCAGATTCATCGCAGGTGGCAACTGACGTGCGTCCTCCCTCGACAGGACTGAAGGAAACGATCGCACCAGGCAAAGGTTCTCCGTCGAGCGTCACAATGCCAGTCACTTGACCGAGTGACACAGTCTCACCTCCACCACATCCGCCGAGAGAAATACAACACAGTCCAAGTATCAAGTAGGTCAATTGTCCCTTCATCGTGCCCTCATTTAGTTTGTAAGAATTCCAACATAGAACTTTATTATTAACAATTATTAACACCCTGATCGTGACATGCCAGACCTAGTGAACAAATCCACACGTTTTTTTGTGTTTTGGACCCATTTTTGGAATATTTTGCCGAAACGTTGAGAAAACGTTGTTTTTAACCATCGCAGGGTTTCAACAAATAGACAAAACAAAAGAACAAGGGCACAAAAATGAAAGAGTTTACCACCTAATCGCCGTGTCCGGCCTGTCCCCGCACGCTTTCACTGACGTGTGTTCCGGATCTTCCGAAGCCTGCCACCAGATTCAATGTTCACCATGTCGGCCAGAGATTCCTTCAGGCATGTCATGAACCAGCCTGAGAAATTCAGGCGTTTGCAAGTTTCATGCAGCCCAGATAGCAGCCCGTGAATCGGCCAAGTGAATTACTTTTCTATCTGACGATCTCCGCTCTCTTTCAAACGCCAGCCTAGAATGGCCCCCTTCGAGTCTCCGGTCACGCGCGATCGACCATTGGGGGTCAAAGCAACACTTGTCACCTCTGTTGAATGTTGAAGTACTTTGACACGCGTGCATTCTCGCCGTTGGTCGTCTTGGTATTTACCGTCTGGTGAAAACCGAAGCTCTATCACTGCCACGTCATCGCCTTTCTTATCGAGCCCAAGCTGCAGCAACTCGCGTGAAACATTTTGGCTCACGATTTCCTGAGCGATTGCTGGCACGGTGACAGTCATCAAGAGCAAACCGAATGCAAGTTTCGACGCACGGATACGAATCCGATCGGGGTGTGGAGCATTCACAGCCGTGTGGCGAGTCATGGTGACGCCTTGTTGAATAACGCTCAAAATCGCTGGGCGGTCGTGATTCACTTATGTATAAATGTGTTGCCTCTCCACCAGCACATAAACAGCCGGAACCAACAATCAAAGCCAACAATCAAAGCCACGATACAGGTCACGTGTGAAATTGCGAAACAGTCAACACAAAAAACGATTCTATGTGGTGAGTTGCACGATCGCTGTGGTCGCGATTTTTCTATCCATTTCTGCTTGGCGCGACATGGCTAGGGCTCCAGTAAAGCAACCTTCTTCGGCTGGGTTGCAAAAGCAACACCTTCGGCAGGGTTACAGTGAAGCAACACCCTCGGCAGGGCTGCAACGGTTACTGAAGTACTATGACGCCCAGTTCGATAACCAGCAGCAGTTGTTGCAGGAACAATTCATCAGTCCCGGCTATCACAGCGGGATTGCTGCAGGAGCTGCCGTGCATCCGATTCGGGAATCTTTTTATTATGCAGTCGGATTATTGCAACGAGGACGACCGGAGGATGTCAGTCGATCAAAGGCAATCTTAGTGCAGTTGTTGCCGTGGCAACAGACTCGCCCAGATCACCCCGGCTATGGTGCGTGGCCATGGCTGTTGGAAGAACCGCTTGAGAAAATGGATTCGATCGATCTGAACTGGGCCGATTTTTGTGGTTCGGCAATCGCTCAGATTTTGGTCGACCATCGTCACCAACTGCACGACGCCGATCTTGAAAAACAAATGCGAGAGGCTCTTCGTCACGCCGCAACCGCGATCCGCAAACGTAACGTGGGAGCACAGTACACCAACATTGCCGTTTTGGGCGGCGGCGTGTGTGCGGTTGCCGGTGAAGTGCTTGAAGATGATGAGTTGCTTCGCTACGGACGGCGACGTTTGCAGAGTGTCGTCATTCACAATCACAAGGTTGATAGCTTTGCTGAGTACAACAGTCCGCCGTACGGCAAAGTGGTGATCGGTGAATCCGAACGCATTTTGCAACTGGTCAACGACAAAGAAACTCGGCAAGCCGCAGAAGCAATTCGTGTCAAAGCTTGGGAAATGTTTGCGGATAGTTTTCACCTGCCGACGCAACAATGGGCGGGGCCTCATAGCCGCCATAATTACCGGCGATTAACCACCACACTGTTGGCGTTTTTGAACGACCGTATTGATTTTGAAATCAAACCGCATCCCAACGCTTCTGTCGAACGTCCTCGCGGTTATGGCGTGGTCACCCCTTTGTCCTGCCCTGAAAAGCTGTTGGCAAAAATGAAAGCCACTGATCAATATCCCAAGTTCTTGCGGCGCGTCTTTTCGCTCGATCGCAATGGACGACCGTTTTATGTTGGAGCAACATGGGCGGATTCGAAGTCGAATATCGCTTCGATCAGTCGGGCCAGTTTTTGGACTCAGCGCCAACCGGTCGTCGGG
>CAYTUE010000142.1:0-9582 GCA_964441085.1 uncultured Planctomycetaceae bacterium | reverse complement strand
CAGAAATCTGACTGCAGAAATTTGGCAGCAGCAACTGGCGGAAGATATCGACGAGGGAAACTTGAAGTTTTCAGCGTTCCGGCCGGAGATGGCGTTGTCGCCATGACGCATAACGAACGATGAGTGCTGAGCAATGTGGGCTCAGCACTCATGTTGTTTATTTGGGCAAAGGGGGGATTTTGCCAACGAATCAGACGTTTCTTCAGGTCTAGTTGTTGAAGCTTTCTTCTTCAGCCAGCATGGCTGGGGTCAACAGCTTGGCCAGTGAAGAACCTTCCAAATACCATGTTGGGTTTTTCTGGAAGCGGTCTCGGTTATTAACCGTGGCGAAGAAATACATGTCGCCGTCATAGAAGGCTCCAAATTCGATGGCTCCTGTTTTGACTTCGTTATCATGTCGCAATCGAACCAAATCGCATCCGTGAAACTTGGGGATGTAGGCTGTGGGGTTTGCTTCGAACTTTGTTACCTGCTGGGCAGATGTGAGGTAGTAGTCGACCCCATCGTGATTTGCGACAAAATCTGGACTCCCTTTTTGCCATGCTCGACTGGTGCCGAGTGACACGGGTGAGAATCCTCCAAGCCCAACCATTGCCCCATTTCGCGTTACGATCAGGCAGCTTCGAAGATTTTTGTTGGTTGAAGTTGCGTCAGACGCTGCCATTGCGGAGCTGTCTTGGAAAACAGCACTGTTTTTACCGCTGATATTTGACAAGCGAGAAACGTAGGTGGATAGCGAAGTGGCTCCCACGAATGTTTCGCCGCGAGTTCCGTCTCCCAGGATGACGACTTCTGATGGAAGTGTGGAGATGCCGAATTTCGCGATCAGGTTTTTGTTAATGTCTGCGTTCAGACGCACTCCAATCACTTCTTTTCCGAGCTTTGCGGTGACTCTGCTGGAATGCAAAACGGTGGCTTCCATTTGTCGGCAGGCTCCACACCACGGGGCATCAAAGTGCAACAGCAACGGTAGCTTGTTGCTGATGGCGACTTGACGAGCTGCTTCGTAAGACGTCAACCATTTTCCAACAGCTGGAGATGGCTTTGCGTGAGCGATGACTTCGTTTGAGGACAGGCCTTGATAAAGGTTCTGTTGGTATGCTGCTGAAGTGCTGGACATGTTGGAAGCATGGTCGCTTCCGTCCAGACCAACGGCAGACAGGTAAGAAATGGAGAGGTAAGTCGTGACTAAAACAACTGACATCGAGCATCCTTTTGATGAAACGAGACGGTATTTTGAAACCAAATCCATTCGATTTCAAAAGCGACTAAGTGTCTTAATTTTCTGGCGATTCCTTGCCAGTTCTCAGCTGTTTGTTCGCTGAGATTTTGTAACAGATCTTCGTAACCTTTAGTTTGCCGAGCATTCCCACAGGGAACGATTTAGGCAACTAAAAAACCTTTTGCTTCAAGGTGATTGATCACTTCGTTCGCGAGTTCTTCGATACTTTTGGCATCTGAATCCAGATGGATTTCGGCATGCTCTGGAGCTTCGTAAGGAGAGCCAATGCCAGTGAAATCTTGAATTTCGCCGGCTCGTGCTTTTTTGTACAGCCCTTTGGGGTCTCGAGCTTCACAGGTTTCTAGTGATGCATCGACAAACACTTCAAGAAACTGACCTTCAGGAATGATGCTTCGAACTTGGCTGCGGTCTTGTTTGTATGGTGAAATAAATGCAGTCAGAACAATGGTAGCGCTGTCGCAAAACAAGTTGGCCACTTCGCCAATTCGTCGAATGTTTTCTGTTCGGTCTTCGGGACTGAAATCTAAGTTTTTATTAAGTCCTTGTCGGATGTTGTCGCCATCCAAGATGTAGGTATGAATTCCTCGATCGTGCAGCAGTCGATCTACGGCGTTGGCCACAGAACTTTTTCCACAACCGCTGAGACCAGTGAACCACAAGACGGCTCCCTTGTGGCCATTCAACTTTTGGCGTTGTTGGTTGCTGACACTTTGATCATGCCATGTGATATTGGTCGCTTTTTGGTCGGCCATGATTTTTTGATTCACTCAGGTGAGCTTGTGGTCAAAACCGGACAAACGATTTAGGGGGTATGTCAAATAAAACAAACCACAGAGACTACGGTGTTTTATTTGGTTTCGGTGTTGGAGGGGAATCCTAGGCGTTTGAAACGTGATGACAATGTGTGGAATGCGAGTCTGACAGATTTCCTGATATTTCAGTGATGCGAATTCGAAATCTCGATTTTCAAAGATTTTGCAGGATTTCTGAGTTCTGTGGTAAGGAAAACAGAATTGCTGGAGCCATCACTGAAAGGCTGATATTCTGCCTCATCTTGAACTCAGGCCGCTGATTTCGTGTCCATGCCGGGGGATTTGCGAACTCCGGATTTCAATTGGCGTTTTCTGCAAACGGGGCCCTGATTCACACTGTAATTCTGTGCACCGAAGCTTATTCACACTGCAATTCTGTGCACTCTAATAGGTGTGTTTCGCCGTAAGGAGGCTGTCGAGAGACCGTTTCAGTGACAGCTTGACGTGGCGGGTTACCTTTTCCTACGGCCTATTTGTATGACCATGGCCTGAAACGGGAGAACAACCAAGTCTCTCATTTTCTCGAACTTTGAACTGTGATGAAGGCCGTACGACCGATTTTTAGATGTATCTGGACACCCACCTGGTCGTGGACGGGATTTTCAGTATTCTGCGATGCAGAATAAAGAGTTCACTGAGAACTGATTGAAGTGGCGAACACAGACAATTGCAGATTAAGATGAAGGTGCTGCTGACCGCACTTCGTGGATTTGTCGTTTGTAAACATTTCCAGCGTACCTTCCTAAACGAACAAAATACCACCGAACGAAACAGCTGACATGGCGACTGCATCTGGTCCAGATTTTACAAAAAATGAACTCATTCCGGCGATTGCTCAAGACTTCAAAACGGGTGATGTTTTGATGATGGCGTGGATGAACGAAGAAGCCTACCGTGAAACTCTTTCTTCTGGTCGAGTCGTCTATTTCAGTCGGAGCCGACAGAAGCTGTGGCGAAAGGGCGAAGAAAGTGGCAACGTTCAAGAATTGAAGGAACTGTACTTCGACTGTGATGCCGACACATTTTTAGTGAAGGTGAATCAAATTGGCGGCGCGGCTTGCCATGTGGGTTACCGCAGTTGCTTTTTCCGTAAAGTCGATCCGTCTACTGGCGAAGCCGAAGTGATTGGAGACCAAGTTTTTGACCCCGACAAAGTTTATGGAAGTTAGTTGAGAACTGAAGGCTGGCCTTTAGATTGCGGCCGATTATCCGCGGCAGATTCGCGACAACGGGTTGGTGGGATCTTGGGGTTGGTGCGATCTTGCGATGCTGGGCTTGCGATGGGACGGTTTAAAAATGGCTGTTTGAATCACAGTCACCTATAATACAAGCAGATTCAGGGAGAGCGGCAATCGGTGTCGAACACCTTCCTTATCTGCAAACACATGATACCTTTGAAACGAATTGACGAATCAATGTCAGACCGAGTTTTGAAACTGGGCATTCCGGCGGGCAGCTTAAAGGATTCCACTGCGGAGCTATTTCGTCGAGCAGGCTACAACATCAAGTTTGCTTCTCGATCTTACTTCCCCACCATCGACGATCCAGAAATCGAATGCATGTTGATTCGAGCTCAAGAGATGGCTCGCTATGTCGAAAACGGGATTTTGGATGCCGGTATCACGGGACACGACTGGGTTTTGGAAACGAATGCAGACGTTCATGAAGTGTGTGAACTGGTGTTTTCGAAGGTCAGCCGTCGTCCGGTTCGCTGGGTGTTGTGCGTTCCAAACGATTCTTCGATTCAGACCGTGCAGGACCTTGAAGGATGTACGATTGCCACAGAAGCCGTTGGCCTGACAACTCGATACTTCGAAAAGCACGGCGTGAATGTGACGGTTGAATTTTCGTGGGGGGCCACAGAAGTGAAGCCTCCCAAACTTGCCGATGCGATTGTCGAGGTCACAGAAACCGGTAGCAGTTTACGAGCCAACAATCTGCGAATTCTGGACGAAGTGATTCAAAGTACCACTCGCCTGATCGCGAATCCGCAGGCGTACCAAGAAGACTGGGTTCAAACAAAGATTGCCAACATTGCTTTGATGCTGCAGTCATGTCTCGCAGCTGAAGGCAAAGTGGGATTGATGATGAATGTTCATCGTGCTCAGCTGGACACCGTTGTGGGCATTCTGCCCGCACTGCAGACTCCCACTGTTTCACACCTTTCCGATCCCGACTGGATTGCCGTGAATACGATTGTGGATGAAAGCACGGTTCGTTCTGCCGTCCCTGCTTTAAAGGCGGCAGGAGCAAAGGGCATTGTGGAATACCCAATCAGTAAAATCATCGACTAGAGGTGATTTGAAAATCGACTTCCAGTTGCCGCCGTGCTTATGCGTCCTCGACCGTTTTTCCCAACACGATGTCAAAGTTGGCTTGCCAGGTTTTGATCTTCGCTTCGGGAAGTGCTGTGAAGTCGACCATCAACGTGTTTCGAGCTTCTTGATTTTTGATGCGCCGAATCAGTCCGTCATTGTGATTTCGAGTGTCGCCTTTGATGAACATTTGAGTCGTCAGAATTCGATGGCCATTTTGGTTAACAGCCACATGGATATGAGGCGTTCGGCCTGGGTAGGCGATGGGTTTAATGGTGCGAAAGCAGTATTCGCCTTTTGCGTTTGTTAAAAAGCGACCATAGCCCTGAAAATTGCCGTCTCGACGATTGGGCGTGGAAGACCCGCTATGCAGGTAAACGCCATTGCCATCACACTGCCAAATTTCGACCGACGCGTTGCGAATGGGTTGTCCAGTTTTCGAGAGAACTTGCCCCGTTAAGTAGGTGACTTCGCCGACGGCGGATGCTGTGGAATCGTTCAGTAAAATCAAATCGTTGTCGGTATCAAGAGGCAGTTTGTCTGGATAGAACGGGCCTTCTGTCATGGCGGCTGTCTTTGCCAGTTGGTCAGCAAAGGCATCAATCGGTAAGGCACTGGCCGCAGCAAAGGCAGAAGCTGACGCTAAAAAGCGACGTCGTGAAGTGGCCATGAATGACTTTCTGTAAAATCGATGACTTCGAATCGCGAATCAGATGGTTCTGAACTTACCATGCTGAAGGACAGATAAGCAAGTCGAATTAAGGTTCCTGCAGGTTGGGGCAGTGTTCATTTTGAGTTGATGAGCTGAGCCACATGGGCCATCATGCAAGCGAGTTGCCAACGATCTGATATCAGTGGATTGTTCCTGAAGCAGTCACTGTGCTTTCTTTGAAGTGTGAATATCATGACATTGATTTATAAAATAATCAGTCGCACAGAATGGGCGGCGGCCTGTGCTGTGGGAGAATTTGTGGGGGCCGAGATCGACCTTGCGGACGGCTTTATTCACTTTTCGACTGCAGAGCAAGTTCGTGAAACGGCTAACAAACATTTTACGGGACGTTCGGATTTGCTGCTGCTATCAGTGGACTGTGACCGGTTAGGGGATGCTGTTAAGTGGGAACCCTCTCGTGGCGGTGATTTGTTTCCTCATCTGTATGACATGTTGCAAGTCGCAGATGTCATGCAGGTGGACGAAATGAGCCTCAATGGGGCTGGCCAGCATGTGTTTCCGGCATCGATTCCTAACTGATAACATCACCTGAGTTCTGCAATCGCTGAAACCTGCACTGTCCCTTTTAAAAAACGGTGAGCATTCGCGATCTCTCGAAGCGATTTGTATTGTTGGGTGTACCATTGGTGAGGCACTCTCACGAGTAAATTCACGACGACAATCAACAAGATGTTCAGTTCGCTGACCTGATGGTTCGCTGACCTGACAGTTGCTAAAATTGGTCGTGGTGAAAGTTCGTGTGGCTGTGGGCCATGAAATTTTCAACTTGAGTCAGAAACGGGGCAAATGGTTTCACTCACAAAAATCTACACAAGGGCAGGTGATTCCGGGCAGACGACAATCGGTGACGGTGCTCGTGTTTCAAAACTTGATCAGCGAATCATCGCGGGGGGAACTGTTGACGAGCTAAACAGCTTGGTAGGCGTCGCAGTGGCGGAATCGGAAGATGAAGCGATTCGAGAGGTTTTGACCGGGCTTCAACAGCGTCTGTTTGACTTAGGAGCAGATCTGACGTGCCCATGGGTTGCTGATCACGAGGATGATCGGTGTCCGCGAATTGCTGCGCACCATGTTACGAATCTTGAATTTCTGATCGACAAATACAACGCCGATTTGGGCGATCTGAAAAGCTTTGTGTTGCCCGGTGGTTCAAAGGCTTCTGCTGCTTTGCATGTGGCAAGAAGCGTTTGTCGGCGAGCTGAATTAGCCGTATTGAGACTTCGGCAGGTTGAAAATCTGAACCCGCAAGTCGCCATCTTCTTAAATCGTTTAAGCGATTTGTTTTTTGTGCTCGCTCGTTATGCCAATGACCGTGGCAAGACAGATGTGTTGTGGGTGCCTGATCAGGCGAAACCCAACCCAACTGAACAATCGAATGACTCAGATCAAACCTCAGTTTGATCTGTTGTGCTTGCACCAAGCCTTGTGAAGAAAGGCTTTCTGTGCTTGTCGGCTTTCAGTCTGTCAGACCCAATGTTGTCTTTCGACTGAAGGCCGATTTGATTGAATGATTCCATTAATCGCCTTGTGATGTGGCAGCCGCCTGTGATACCAGAACAGACAGCCGTCCAAGATCTTCTGCGTTGCCAAAAGCAAACAGATTGTCACCGGCTTGAAACAGCAAATCGCCGGGTGGCGGAAACAACTTTTCGCCCGTACTTCGGCAGACTCCCAAAAGCATGATGCCGGATTCACGAAGTTGAGTATCTTTGAGGGCCATGTTAATTAAGGGACTGTCGTCAGGAATCTGCAGATCTGCGATTTCCCAGTCGGCCCCTTCGCCTTCGGAGACTTCAACAAAGTTTTCGATGCTGGGTGACAGCATAAATCGAGCCATCCGAATGGCTCCAGATGACAGCGGGTTGATGACTCGAGTTGCACCTGCTTGCAGCATTTTTTGAGACGCTTGATCATTGCTGACTCGGGCCACAATTTGCAGACTGTCCGACAGCAGCCTAGCGGATAATACCACGTACAGATTGTCGGCATCGGTCGGGAGTACAGTCGTAAGCCCTCGAGCAGTTTGAATGCCTGCGTCTTTCAGAATGTCATCTTGAGTCGCGTCACCGTGCAAAAACAGCCAGCCACGTTGACTCATTTCTGTTGTAAACACGTCCTGCTTTTTATCGATCACGACAAACGACTGGCCGCGTTTTTCAAGATACTCGCACAGTTCGTGTCCCATGCGACCAAAGCCGCATACGATGAAATGGTCGGACAGTTTGTGAATTCGATTTTCCATTCGACGTCGCTCCATAATGGCTCGAAAGTTGGCATTCAACAGCAGGCTTCCAAACTGAAAAGCACTGTACGCGAATACTCCCAAGCTGCAGGAAAGGTACACCATGATAAAGACCATGGTGCCATTGGTCATGGGCCGAGGTTGTTCTGAACCAACCGTTGTTAGCAAGATGAAGGCTTGGAAAAAGCAGGTCAGGAAAGGTTGTTGCGTGAGCAAGTGAAGACCGCTGGCTCCAATCATCAAGATGACTGCAAGCAACATCGGAATTTGCATCAGACGACGCATTTGAAGGTGCTTTAAAGTTCCGGTTGTGAAAACCTAAGATTCGACAGACGGGTGGTTTTATTGAACGGTTATTGTGAAGTCGAAACGAAATCTGCCATCGCATCTGCATGGTCTGCATCTGTACGATCTGCAGTTGGACGGTCTGCTGTTAGACGGTCTAACAGCAGACCTGGCAGGCTTGTTGTCATTTCGTGTTTGGTCTTAGTGAAGTGAATCACCTGCCAAGCCATTCTTGCCTGCGTTTATTGACCGCCCGCGTCTTCTGCGTTTGATCCTTGGTCGACATCAATGTCAACGGGGCGTTGCTGAGGGCGTTGGTGGTAAGTTGCGAACTGATCGTCTGAAATTCGCAGGACATTTGAACCTGTCATCACATCGTTTCCGGGTTGAAGCATCACCCGCTGAACAATTCCCGCATGATTGCTGCTGACAGTGTAGGTGGATCCATCGGCGATTTGAATTTCGCAAAGTGGAGTCCCCGTCGAAGAAACAGCGTCTCCTACCTGCACATGCATTTTGATGACTTTTGAAAACTGAGTCAGCGGAGTGGATTCGGGAACTGTAATGGTTGGGCCAATTTCTCGCATACAAATCACGCGTCCCGAAGACGTGGCCAAGTAGATTTGATCTGTTTTGGCATTGATGACGGGCGTGTTAAACCCAGTCGGATCAGTGACTGCAAGCTGGTGGCCTTTTTGTCGGTCGATGGCGACAAGTCGGCCAGCTCCGTCAATTCCAAACACCGAAAAGCGGCCAACTGCCAAAAGAGTTTTAATGCCAAGAGCTTCCCATTCTCGCACCTTGATTCGGATCTGCAACCGTTCCAACTGCCCATTGCGAATGACTTGCATTCGGCGAGGAACTCGAAGGGGAAGTTCAGCGAAGATCCCAGCTGTCGCTGCTACCGAACTTGCTTCTAGGCCGTCCACAACAACAATGATGTCTCCCACAACCAAACCGGCTCGTTCTGCTTCGCTGCCAGGTGTTACCTCAGTCACCTGAACTCCGGTTGTGGCCTGAACATTGCCAAGATTTTTCACGTTGTCGGGCAACTTCACTTCTCGCAGTCCAACTCCGATCACATTTGGCGAACTGTGATTGGGAATTTCCGCTGGGCGTCCCAAAGGTCCAATCCGACCGTCTCGATTCAATTTTGTTAAGACACGATCTTGAGTCACCACGTAAACTCCAGAACCAACTGCGATGGGTTCCTGAGTCATTTGGCGCCCCATTGGGAAGTTCCATTCGTTGTTCCCAGTTGTCATGTCGATTTGCAGGACTTGACCGTCACTCGTTAAAATCAAAGCAGCTGGGCCCGTTATGCCTTGGGTGAGAACGGGGTTGGCGACTGTTGTATTTGATAGTCCAAGTTGAAACCGAGTTCTGCCGGGTTTGCTGCCTTCAGTTTCGACACTGTAGAAGACTCCTGCTTCCGAAAGGAAGGCCATCGTTCTGTCACCCACAATGGGGGCACGCACAACGTCTTCGCCACACACAAACTTGTACAAAAAGGCACGAGCTTCTTCTGGTGGAAGGACTTTGTAACGAGTCAGATAAGAAAGCGTGCGTATTGCGTAGATATAGACCGATCCGCCACCGAGAGGCACATACAGTCGACCTTCATCAATGGCAGGAGGAGCCGTTGGAACACTTGGCAGACGGTGCTGAAAGACGAGGTCTCCGGAAAACTTATTCAAGCCAATGACGTCCGGACCGCTGGTGACGACCACAAGTTTGGAATTACTGATCGCTCGCAACGATGGGTTGTCGTTTGCACCGACTTGGCGAGTCCAAAGTTGACGTCCGTTCTCGGCATTTAACGCCGTGACGGCTCCTGCCGAGGATTGAACATACACGTTTTCTTCGTCGTTTGTGACGTAACGAACGACGTCTCGATTGACATTCAGAGTGGCCTGAGCTTCCCAACGATTTTCAAGCCCCAAGGCTTCCAG
>CAYTUE010000141.1:0-9871 GCA_964441085.1 uncultured Planctomycetaceae bacterium | reverse complement strand
GAGAAGCAGCACTGCAGAAAGTATGGAAACCGCGAAGAGCATGAATGTGTCTATTGAAATTGTGACGAAGCCCGGCTGCTGAAACAGATCAGGGAAGTACCAGATTCAGGCGGCACTCCGTTTGGGGGGATACTGAACACGGGTGTGCCTTGGCGGCTCGGGGGACTATCGCCGTTTTTTATACGAAACTTTGTCGAGTGTGTCCGGTTTTTTTCAAGATGTTGCGCTTTCGCAGCTCTTCCCAGTGTAGGCAAATTGAACGGCACCGCGCACGAGTGCTTTCTTTGCCGAAAATGATATCATTCAGACAAATTTGCAGTCATTGCCATCGAATTGTTTTCCCGAAGTCGTCTGAAACAGAAGAGTCTAAGATGCCAAGTTTTCGAAGCGTTGTTCATCCCCGAGATGAAATTATACAAACGATGGATCGCATCTATCGCTATCGCATGACAACAACTTCTGGCGGTAATCTGTCGATCAAAGATGATTCCGGCGACATCTGGATTTCGCCAGCCCGAGTAGACAAGGGCAACCTTTCTCGACACGACATCGTATGTGTCAAACCAAATGGCACGGTGGAAGGCCAACACCCAGCGTCGTCGGAATTTCCATTCCATAAAGCGATCTATGAAGCTCGGCCCGATATTCGTTCCATCGTGCATGCTCATCCCATCGCACTGGTTGCCTTTAGTATTTGCCAGCAAACTCCGAATACTCGGCTGTTCCACCAAGCTCATTCTATCTGTGGAAAAGTGGGCTTCGCGCCGTACGCGTGTCCTGGCAGTGAAGCGTTGGGGCAAAGCATTGCCAGCACATTTCGTGACGGCTGCGACAGTGTGATTTTAGAAAACCATGGAGTCGTCGTTGGGGGTCGGTCGCTGACCGAATCGTTCGAACGATTTGAAGCCTTTGAATTCGCTGGAAAGACTCTCATCAAGGCTCAACAGTTGGGTGATGTGCGATATCTGACGGACGACGAACTGCAGCAGGCTGCTGATCGAGGCGTCGATTTCAATTCGTTTCAGCCCGGCAATGCGTCTGCAAAAGAACGCGAACTTCGGCGAGAATTGTGCCAGTTTTTAAAGCGAGGTTGCCGGCAAAGGCTATTGATTAGCACAGAAGGCAGCTTTTCTGCTCGCATCGACGACAATTCGTTTCTTGTGACACCAACCACGAAAGATCGTGAATACCTATCCATCAACGATCTCGTGTTGGTGAAAGGCAATGATCGAGAATCCGGGAAGCTGGCAAGTCGAGCTGCGAAAGCTCATCAAGCGATTTACGAACGTCATCCCGGCGTCAACGCCATCGTGTTTGCTCACCCCGTCAATGCGACAGCCTTCAGCGTGACCAGAACGACTTTAGATGTTCGCACGATCCCAGAAAGCTATGTGTTTTTGCAAGACGTGGCTCAGGTTCCTTATGGCCAACACTACGGCGCCAGTGAAAAAATGGCGACCTTTGTTTCTGAAAGCAATCCCGCCGCGATTTTGGAAAACGATGGAGTGATCGTGACAGGGCGAAACATCTTGGATGCCTTTGATCGGCTTGAGGTTTTGGAATCAACCGCAGAAGCCGTTATCAATGCTCGATCGATTGGTGAGATTTCTACCATGCCCGATTCGGTCATTGAAGAACTGAAAACGGAATTCAATATGAAGTAGGCGGATGCCTCATCCATTTGTTCGACATGCGGCATTGATCTGTTCATTCAATCGGTAAGTGAAGATCGAAACAGCCGCTGGACTCACTGACGCTCACAGCTTAAGCTTGGCTGCAGGTCGGTCATCACTTCATGAGATACACCAATGCCGTGGGAAAAGTCATTTGATGAATCGGAAGTCGTTGAACGGGCGATGAAGGTCTTTTGGCAGAAGGGCTATGCGGCCACATCAATCTCCGACATCACCAACGCGACGGGAATTCAGCGAGGCAGTTTGTACAATGCCTTCGACGGAAAGCACGACCTGTTTGTACGAGGCCTGCTAAAATATGGCGACGACCGAAGGGCCGTTAAGCTGCAAATGCTTGCCGCAGTCGATGACCCTCGTGAAGCCATCACGATGTTCTTTGAATCACTGGTCAAGAGCTCACTGGCCGACCCTGACAAAAAAGGCTGCCTCCTGTTTAACACGGCGTTAGAATATTCGACTCACCAAGATGATGTCCAGCAACACGTGTCAGCAGGCATTCAAGACGTGGTTGAATTCTTCAAAGGGCGTATCAACCAAGGAAAGGAACTTGGCGTCATTTCGGATTCGGTCGACACAGCCTCAACAGCCAATGCCCTGATCGCTTTAGTGGTTGGGTTGCGAGTACTCGGACGAGGTGCGTTTGGAAAAACCGCATTGCAGCAAGTTGCAAAACAAGCTTTAGCTCTGATTTCCTAACGAAGACAGCACACGTTTAATGAAGTGATTGCTGTCTACAATTGGAAATCATCTGGCTACGGCTGACTTTGCCCTTCGTGTCAGCCGTTTATTCCTTTGCGTCTGATGAGGCTTTCAATTGCAGCCATGCAGTCATTCGGTCTGTCTGAATTTTTGTTGGCTTAGCAACAGTTTTCAGTTTCCAAGTGTTCTTGGAGGCTTCTTCGAGCTGCATTTCTAGCAGCCTCAACTGACCTCGACGAGCAACCGTAATTGCCACCTTTTTGTCTTTGGCAAACGCCTTTAATTGGCTTTCCCAGTTTTTCTTTGTGGTTCGGTATTCATTCATCGCAACCACTTCGTCGCCCACATTCAGGCCAGCCTTTGCAGCGGAAGAATGGCTTCGAATGGCTGAAACAGTCGGGTTGTCAGATGTTGACGAAAACGTAATTCCCACATCGATCTTTCGCTCATCTTTGTTCGTGGTATCTGCCTTGCTTTTCGAACCTGCGGTCGCGTCGGAATCTTTCTTTGTTGTGTCCGCGTTCTTTTGTGACGATGTTGCATCCTCGTCCTGCTTGTCGGCGAACTTCAAACCATAGAAATCGAATGCAGGCTGGTAGTTGAGTTCTTTTGTGCTGTCGATCTGATCTGTGAACCAGTTTGCCAGATCGATCCCAGCGATGGATGCTGCTTCGTTGCGGAAGTCTTGTTCGCTATATCCCTGTTTGCCAGCAAACTTTTGATACATGCTTCTCATGACATCATCCAAAGTCTTGGTTCCTTGAGTGACTTCTTGAATCTTGGCATCCAGAAGAAAGGCAACAACCGCTCCTTTGGTGTAGTAGCTGACTCGACTGTTCTTGGAATTTTCGTCTGGGCGGTAGAACTTGATCCAAGTGTCGTGAGAGCTTTCAGTGAGACTTTGAACTTGCCGTCCGTTGGCCGTTTGTAGAGTTTTAATGACCTTGGAAAGTCGTTTGAGATAGTCCTTCTTGCTAATCAAGCCAGCTCGAACCAAAGCCACATCTTCGTAATACGATGTGATGCCTTCTGCAATCCAAAGGCTGGGCGTGTAGTTTTCCTGTTCAAGTTGGTACTGCCAAATGCCAGCAGGTCTTAGACGACGTACATTCCACGTGTGAAAGAACTCGTGACTGACAAGACTCAGCCAGTCTTCGTACTTTTCTTTGTCACGAAAGTTCCAGCGACTGGTCATTAGCAGAGTGCAATTATCGTGCTCTAAACCGCCTCGCCCTTCGGTAATCATGTTCAGGAATTTGTATTCGTCATACGGGGCTCCTAAAAACATGCGTTGATGTTCGGCCACAATTTTCTGAACATCGGCGGCTGCTTTGTCCAGTTCCCATAACGATGGATCTCCGAGACTGACCAGTTGATGAGGTCTACCGCCAGCTTGGAAGTCCTTCGTTACAGGATTTCCAGCGATGATCGGATTATCGACGAGTTCTTCGAATGTCATCGCAGACCACGAACGCCCTTTGGCTTTTTCGTCCAAAGATGAAACTCCTCGACTCCACGTTTCTGGTAATTCAAGAGTCACCCCGTGAGTACGATTGCGGCGCTCGGGCACCGTTAAAAACGTGGCTGCTCCTGTGAGGATGGCCAAGTCAGAATCGACCCAGTTGGTGCGAACAGACATTTCGTGACAGTACAGCCGATAAGTGACGACAATCTTGCCATCGGTTGGTCCCGATACGACCCAACGGTTACGGTTTTTCTTTTTTAAATTCAGCGGCTTGCCGTTTGCGTCGACAGCGTTGATGCCGTCGATATTCCGAGCATACTCACGCATCAGGTAGGATCCCGGCGTCCATGTCGGCATCATTAAAATTGTGTCATCACCGGAAACATCGTTGATGGTCATGTCCACGCTGATGTAGTGGTTGGCTGCATCCTGAAACGAAATTTTGTAGTCGATGGAATCAGCAAAAATTTGTGCAGAAGCCAACAGACAGTACAGGCCGCAAAGCAGCGTGGAACGAAGTGGTAGGAAGGTCATGGATGGCGGCGACTAAAAGGTGAGACAAAATTGATGTTTGAAACATCGTAGTCGTCCGTGGTTGATTTTCGAATGAACGGCAGACACAAATCTGCGGAATGACGAAGAGCGTGACGACCGCGATTAAAATTCATTCAAAACACGAAACAACAACGTGCTTTGTCAATCATCCGATTGTCTTTTCAACAGTTCGTGCACTGCGGTTCTGGCATCCTTTAGGTGACAGCCTGTGCGGATTCGGTAGAGCCGGATCGCGTCCAGAAGTTGTCCCACTTCGACCTTTTCAAGAATTTCCACATGCAAGTCGTCCATCTGTGTTGACGACAGACTTGATTCGAAGGAATCGGCATGAGTGACCACAGAGCCAGAGGCTGGTCGATGGTCTTCTATCTGAATTCGTTTGCCAAGTTCCTGCAAAACGTACTGCAAATCTGGAACAATCGAATCGATTTGGCTTTGCCACGTAAACTGCAAATATCGTTCGTCGATCAATCGAAGAGAGATTTGGCGGTTTTGTCGAGTTGATTTCACAGCAGCAAATGTGGTTGGCACGGTGCGCCGTTGAATCTCATCGGCAATGGCAGTTTGAAGGTCGTCAGTCTGGACGTGTTCAGCCAACTGAAGTTCAAGGAACGAGATTTTATCTACGCTGGTTGAATCACTAGAAAGTGGAGACAGGCCATCTGTAGCGGCAGCGGATTTCAGATCATCCCAAGAGAAGTGCACGACAGTCGTTGCTGACGCCAACTTGCGATTGCGGAATGAACGCAGATTGACCCAAACACCATCTGTCTGAATGGCCAAAAGCCAGTTCGTCTTTTTTAGAGCAGCGATCGCTTCGCTTACGCAAATCGACGCGATAACCAGAGCGATCATTCCACAGGTAACCACTACCAAAGCGGGCGCTTCAAGCCACCACAAAAACAAAGGAAACGACGTGACCATCATGGTCAAAACACCGCCTCCCACAACCTGCCGATACGGCGATTGTCGACAAATGATGGCTTCTTCGTCGATCCTTTGCGTGCCAGTTTGCAATAGCTTCATACATACTTCAATTTGATGAATTGAATCAACACACATTCATATCGGCTCAGGTCGCCATCGTTTTCGCGTCGCATATGCCAAGCTGAAAACGTTGTCGTTGTGGTACTTCGGCTAATCGAACTGTTGCTGTTGAATCCAAAGCGTCATGATGGCCAGACACGAAGGAGCATGGCTGATGTTGCCTGCACAGACATCGTCATACGCTTGCTGAATGGAACGTTCAACCATTTGAATCTGTTCTGTCCCTTCCAATTGTCGTTTGCCGAATTCTAGGCCGCTCGCCAGAAACAGTGCTGTTGGCGAAACAACGCTCGCAGTAAACGGATCAACAGTCATCAGTGGTTGCCAGACCTGAGCCGTAATGCCGAGTTCTTCTTTAAGTTCTCGCTTTGCAGCAACTAGGTCAGATTCTCCCTCGTCGCGGCCTCCGCTGACACCTTCAACCGTCGTGCGACCAACGGCGTAATGAAATTCAGAGGTCAGAAAAACGGTGTCGCCTTGCCAAGCCACAACGCAGACTCCCGGCTTAATTCCCACAACGCTATACGTGCCCGGCAGGCCATCCGGGCGAACAACATCGTCGACTCGCACAGACAACCAAGGGTCTCGATAGACGGCTTTGGAATCGTTGATCGTCCATGGGCCGTGTTGACGAGGTGAATGAAAGGTCATCTGCGTCTTTCTGACTTTGTGATGACTGCGGCTTACCAACAGGGATCTCAGAGGCTTCTGCAATGGGTCGCAAGAGTCAAAATCTAGCGAGTCACCGTTGAGCGATTTGCTTGAGAAACAGGCGTTGCAGAAATGGATTGTTTTGCTGTGCTGCGTGATACCGTGCTGCGTAATACCGTGCTGTGCGATACTGTATTACGAACTGCCGTACTTTTTGATGTTGAACTGTCCGACGTGGTCGATGAGTAAAACTTGGGCGGCGTGGGTGCTAAGTCTGGAAAATAGACGTAGTTTCTCAACGTCGCAGCAATTCTTTGATTGTTGAAATAGAGTGGCCAAACGTGGTTGAACCCGATGGCTTTTCCCACTTCGATGTTAAGCACTTTCTGGGACGATGGACCGATGCGTCTTCTGTCACCAGACGTCATTCCCAAATTTCCAATCGGGCGGCGCACCAACAGCGGGAGTCTCAAAGGATAAATGGCGAGTACAGGATCGATTCGATTTTTCAGGTTCAGCAAGCCTTGAGTCGAATACAACGCTCGGTCGTATCGTTGACCGGGATTTAACCAATGATGGTCGATGGCTCCTGCTAGAAACACAGTCCGTATCGGTCGCCGATTGGTACCTGCGCTTCGGTGAGTGTATCCTTGTACGACGCCTCCGGCCATCAAGTGCAACGCGGAACTGGTAATGCGCGCCCCATGGCTGTGCCCTAAAATAGACACGGGACAGTTGGCGGGAAGTGCGGCAATCAAATCGGCGAGATAGAAGCCATTGCGAGCCGCTTGGCGACCAAGCTGATTTGTATCAAACTGGATGAGCGGCGATAGGGCTCGAAAACTAGGCCAGTGAAAGTAAATCATTTGCATCCGCTGATTGCCCGCCACCGAACGAAGCCAGTGGAACGTATACGCGGATTCTCGACTCGCGCTTAACGTGTCGACAAAACTGCCGTGTACCATGATGCAAACCGGCACACCGGGCTCTAATTGCGACAGCATTTCAGAGTAGCTTGATGAACGATAACCAGCGCCTTTTTCATAGCGAGAAATATCAGGCCGAAAGTCAGGACCAGACGCCGAAAACGATTGAGCACTTTGGTGAGTATTCAAAAACCAAAAGCCAGATTCTGGAGTGTTTGTGGCTTCAAGCTGATTTGCAACACCGCCTGTTTGCCCAACCTGCACAGCGGTTGAGTGAGCGATCGGCGTACTGACTTCGTGCTGCGACGCTTGGTTCGCTGTGTTGTGACTAGGGTGATCATCTGCTGAGCACACTGCTGCTGAAAACACTGCTGCTGAAAACACTGCCACTGAGAACACCGTGGGCAACATTCCGCGTACCAGCAGTACCAATGATGGCAGTGTGATCAATGGCAGGATCTTAGCGACGAGAACTTGCAACGGCGCTGCGCAGCATGTCTTCGTTTGTCGGTTTTCTGTGCAGATTCGTTTTTTCGAACGCATCAAAACAGTCCGCTCATGCGGCGTAAATCAAGTCAGTAAAACACAACAACTCTGGGAAGCCCCGTTTCCCTCTTCCTAAGGGAGGGGGCTGGCAAAAGTGGTCAAACCATTGTCTGTTTTGCCTCTACCTTCCTTACTGCGATTGGCAGAAATGAAATCTCGGCCATTCGCCTATGTTGCCAGAGGCTCGCAGCCTGCGGCGTATCATGCCGGTTTCTCGCCCAATGCTACCAGACTAGTATCGGCATTGAGCGGTGCAGATTTCGGTAAAACCCACTGAACAGTAGGTCGAAACGGTCAGTCGGAATGATTATTTCATGTGAAATACGATGTTTGTAAGGATCTACTGACTGTGAGCCTAGTCGGGTAATTCCGTGCTCTGCGGAACAGAACCAAGTAAAATCAACGCCAAAAAGTATCCGCAAAACCCGCTTGGGTAGAAAACGGCGAGATCAGCCCAGCGAAACCAATCTGGGTGAGGAACCAACTGGTGGCTGCCCAGTGCCAGCAGCAAAAACAGCGTTGAAGGCACAAAAGCGGCGGTCAGCCACGCATGACCAATGAGCAGGCTGGATACAAACGATGCCACGCAAACCGCAAGACCATGGCTTATGATTGTGCCAACAAAGTATCGATTCGGGATTTTGCCCATCGCTTCACGCAGGGCTTCTGGTTTTTGCACGTCAACATCTGCTGGCAACTGGTGAAAGTAGCTGTTCACCGAATGGCAGATGGCAAATGTGACGAAGGCAGCCAACAAGCCAAGGAAGGTCGAAAAGATTTTACGTCGCATGGGATCAAGTTCGTCTTTGACGATCAGTATGGAATACGGTCGCTGGTTGAGCAAACAGCCAGCTGATTCTCGTTATAACCGGATCCTTCCAAGCGCGTCTTTCTGCAAGACATTCGCTTTCTGAAATTCAGTCCAGATTCTCAGTCCGACCGACGAATTCGATTCAGGGGCCACCTTCGGCGGTTTTTGCCACTCTGGTTTTCCGCCACGACTACTTCATTCCTCATGGAGACTTCGCGTCGATGCATCCGGATCGCAAAATAGGTATCGCGATGGGAATTCTTCTAATTGGAGTCGTTGCTGCGCTATTCTTCAGAAACGAACCGTTGGCTGAAGAAGGGACCGGTCTGTCGGCTTCTCGCGAACAGCAGCTGAATCAAAGCCTTCGTGACCGTGACGCTCCGATTTACCTAGATCAGCCAGACAGTGATTTCCCGCAACATGTCGACGTGGATGCTCCTGCGTGGAACCTTCCTGAACTGTTTGAACAGATGAATAAGAAGGATACGGTTCCCGCTCCGATTGGGCTTCCGGCAAAGAAAAAACAAACAGAACAGCAAATCGTAGAGACCATCAGGCCCATCGAACCACCTCAAACTGCGACCACTGAAATTTCAGAACCAGCAACAGCCGATGGTCGGCCGACTGACCCAGAACCAGTCAATCAGTTCGAAAAGCTGTTATCTGATGCCGCTCAAAATCCGGCCCAAAACCAAGGTGCGGCGGCCAGCGGTCAATTCACAGAATACGTTGTGGAATATGGTGATACTTTGTCTGAGATTGCTGAAAAGTTTCTGGGGTCGCAGTCTCGGTACAATGAAATCTACGAAGCCAACAAAGACAGAATGGCCAGCCCAGATCGTCTTCGAGTTGGCAAAGCCATCCGGATTCCTCGACAAATTCACTAACTGGCCCCGTGGATCGAATGACTCTTGTGCCTGTCAATAACTGGAAGGCGCAGCTCCCTTTTCATTGGCTGGAATGAAACCAGTGCGGGGACCAAAGTCTGTTTGATGCTGCGAATGTCAAGTTCGCTGTGCCAGCGGAAACCATAAAGCTGAGCAATGTCTTCTTTGCTGTACTGTTCAACGTCCAGCAGAGTTGTCACCACCGTGATCGTCTTCGTGCGTCGTCCTTTCTCGACTACCGCATATCGCAGTTCACGCAACTCTAGTGTCGCAGGAATCATCGTGTGCTCTGCCGGATCCATCCCTGCCGGGCGAGCCGGTTTCGTCCACACAACGATGTGATCGTATTTTCCAACGCGACGTGCTTTTCGAAAAAGCGCGACGAAGATGGTGCAATCGAACGCAAGGGGCGACCTTTCTGTTCAACAGTTGTGCAATCATCATGAACGAACAGTAGTAGCGATCGAGCACCATCACATCTTGTGCCGTCAGCGAGGACATGAGCTGTCGGAACAAAGCTGTTTTCAGACTACGGAATCCGCTGGAGCGTTGTAAATGATCTCACGTTAGGAGGCCGGCTCCCCGGTCAG
>CAYTUE010000140.1:7725-9907 GCA_964441085.1 uncultured Planctomycetaceae bacterium | reverse complement strand
AGACAAGCCCAATCTGGACGTGAATGACGTTCAAGCGATGTTTCAGCACGTGTTGGAACGAATTGATTTGACGCGAGATCTGCATTTTCAAACATGCACGACCATCGATACTTTGGATTACACGGGCAGCGGTTTTAATGAAGGATCGAAGCTGGTGATGGCTGCTGCTGGTCGGCCAATCAGAACCTTACCCACCGAAATACCTGCGGGAGTCAGCCTGCCAGAAGGATTTACAGATGCCAAACTGTGCTTACCAGGAATTCTTGCTGTGACAGCTCCGAAATGGTCTGTCGGAGATCATCAGACAGATCCGGCCGTGTCGGCATTTTGCGATACAATCCCCGTTGATGCCGCGATCAATGATTTTCCATTGATCGTGTTGTGTGATGACGCAGAATTCTGTAGCCAGTCGATTGCCAACTTTTTGTGGGTCACGTTTACCAGAAGTAACCCAGCGGCTGACATATCCGGCATCGGTCACTTTGTGCAAAATAAACACTGGGGCTGTCGAGGCAGTTTAGTGATTGATGCTCGAATTAAGTCTCACATGGCACCTGCTCTTGAAGTCGATCCGGAAGTGTCAAAACGAGTCGACAGGCTATTCGCAAAAGGCGGATCACTGCATGGAATCGATGGTTAAAGGCCTCTCTGTGTTCACCGCGCACAAAAAGCCCTGCTGCGATCTCATTCGCAAGCAGGGCTTTTATGACTTGATTTGATTTAATTTGAATTGACGATGTGCGGTCGAACTAAGCGACAGCTTCAACTGCTCTGGCTTGCCGTTCGGCGTCTTCCACATCAGCTGCTTTACGGCCTTGAGGCACTTTCTTTCTCACGTCGTATGCCAAGCCAGTCATTTCCAGAAGGCGAATCGACCACCATGTGATATCGACTTCCCACCACTTATGCCCCGCTGGAGCAACGCTTGGGTGAGCATGATGGTTGTTGTGCCAGCCTTCTCCATAAGCAAGGATGGCAACCCACCAAAGGTTTCGAGATTCGTCTCGAGTATCATAGTTTCGGTAGCCCCACAGATGAGTCGCGGAATTCACAAACCAAGTGCTGTGATAGGCCATCGTCATGCGAACGCACATGCCCCAAACCACATAGCTGGCTGCAAGAACCCAACCATCGATTGCGTAGCCGATCGCCCCCAGTGCCAAGCCTTGAACCCAGAGCCACATTGCAAATGTCTTTTCGAAGAACTGCAACATCGGACGTTTGGTCAGTTCTGGAATGTACTTTTCCCACATCAATGTTTGGTCTTCTTTTTTGCGATGCACAAACAACCAAAGGATATGAGACCACCATGCGCCTTGGAGAGGCGAATGAGGGTCGCCTTCTTGGTCTGATTTTTGATGATGAATTCGGTGAGTCGCCGCCCAAGTCATTGGCGAACCTTCTCCCGAAAGACTTCCTGCCAGCAGAACCGCAAATTCCGCAGGAGGTTTCAGCTTCAGTGCTTTGTGAGCCAAATAGCGATGGTATCCCAAGCAGATTCCGATGCTACAAGTCAGCCAGTGCATACCAGCACAAACGGCGAGAGCCTGCCAGCTAAAAAACATCGGGACGAAAGCCGCCAAACATCCAAGATGGATGAAAACGAGAAAGCCAGTCACGACCCAATCGATGTTTGACCACCGCAGTTGGCTTTTCGAAAATGCTTTGGTCAATGTTTGGTTTGCTTCGGCGGCTCGCTTCTTGCGATCCAACGCGTCAGCTGCAGCTTTGGGATTGCCAGACTGAGCTTTCAGCAAGTCCAAAGTTGATAGTGGAGCACTCATAGGTCTCTCGTTAATTCCGAAGTTGTGTCGCCCATTTCCGCGTCAGCCCGATGCTGATCGCCAAAGAAAAGGTCGTCTTTCCAAAATTGCCACGAGCCAAATCCGTCTTCCCACCCGTGTCAACGCAGGCACATTACGATTCGTATCGACTGCACTCAAGACCAGTGCGTTGTGTGGCCGTCAAACATTTGTCAAAGGAATGTCATGATGAAAAACGCAGTGTTTTGTGCGGTCAAATGACTACACCAAGGGAAACTGCGATTCAATTTCTAGAGCAATCCCGGAACCTTGATGTGTCTAGGGCTCGACATTGAAACTACGCTGGGCAGCCAAAAATCATCGCCAGGAACCTTGTGCAGATCAGCCGCAGGCATCTCACTAGAATCGTCCGCACGAAG
>CAYTUE010000140.1:0-7625 GCA_964441085.1 uncultured Planctomycetaceae bacterium | reverse complement strand
AGGCAATGGCAGCGGAAAACATCAGCGTGGTGCATTCCAATCAGGTTGAGCGGGTGAATCAGCAGTGATGCCCCACTTCTGGTGTCAGGCGGTCCGGCGCGGCCTTTGTGGATGTGCGCCGTGGTTTGTGTGCCGTAGTTGTCTGTGTGGTTTAGCTTCAAAGAGACAGACGGGGGCTGCTGTTGCTTTGGTACCGGTAACTTTCAACCGCATGTGACTGGCCGGTTGGTGACTGGCCGGTTGGTTAACCGTCGTCCTGAGTTGTTTTGCCAAGAGCCACGTCGAAGTCACTAATGGACGGGATCAACATCGCGATTGCCGCAAATCCATATGCCATGCAAATCGCCAACGACACTCCCAAGCTTCCTCCGAGAAGGAAGTCAGTGATCGCGTAGAACGTGAGAAATGGCAGCACGATTGCAGCAATGGTTAATGCATTGGAAGGGTTTTTATAGGTCAGCGAGCTGTAAAGCCCGATGCTGCCTAGTCCAATAAACACAATAAAGCTTTGCATCTGAATGGCGAACGACGAGCGAGCTTCCACCAGCAGCAACATAAAGATAAAGATGCCCACAAACAGAAAGAACATCGTTCCCAAGCTGTTTCCGATGGCTGCTCTGGAATTTTCATACGTTAAACCAGAGTGCAGGCCGAGCATGGTCGCAAACAGGCTGAGCACAACGTATGCAGCGATTAAGTAAATCAGGTTTTCAAACGTGATTCCAGACGCGGGCAGCGTCACCATCGCGAGCACAAGCAAAATTAATGGCACCACAATCATTTCACGAGCATTCCAAAGAGCTCCTAAAATCTTGCCCGACATAAATTCCTTGGCACTGATATCTGTTGCCAACAAAATATCCAAAGTGTTGCTGTCGCGTTCCGTGGAAATTGAAGTGACCGCTTGAGCATTCACCAGGAGCAAACTGATTACACTGATTGCCAAAAACGCAGCCGCCGCAGGACTCACCATTCCCAAAACCAAACGATCAGGGTCGACCGCGGTCAGCATACCGTAGCCGATGATGGCAGCCAGAAAGATGTACGCCAGCTTGATGTAAACAACCTTCTTGCCGTATCCTCGTGTGGCAATTTCCTTCCACGACACAGGATTATTCCACACGGAACGATGCTTAACTGTGGGGGCAAGCGAAGTGGTGGTTGGTTGAATTTTGTCAGCCGATTGTTCAGCTTCTTCGTCTGTGGTCTGGCTGTCCGCTAGCACTGTTTGACGCAATGCCTGCGACGGATTCCAAACTCGAAGTCTGGCCACCGTAAATAGACTGAGCACCAAAGCGATCGATAGAAAGACAACAACAGATGGCAATGCCGTCACACTTGCCACACCAGAAAAATCGCCAGAAAACGGATTCAAAGCTTGCCCCAAGGCACTATACGGAGCAGCCATGGCCATCATGTTTCCGAAAGAAGTGCCGACAGTCGCTGTCCGCAGACCTTCTGTTAACGCGATGTACAGAACGACTCCAAGAACGCTAATCGATAGCGTCTGGAATGTTTTCTGCCGCCAGAATGCGACCAAACACCCCCAAGTTCCTGCCGCGAGTGCAGTGCTGACGATGACTGCTTCAGCCCAAATAATCTGCTCCCAAGTGACCCCTCCCAGCAGTCTCAAGATACAAAAGACGGGGATGGAAGTTGCTACGAGCACGCCAACGATCAACAGACTTGCTAGCAGTTTGCCATAAGTCAGTTCTCGACTCTTCATGTCCGTCATCAGCAGCAGGATCAAGGTACGCCGATCCTTTTCCTGAGCGATATTGGCCGACGTAAATAGCGTGGCGAAAAACATGCCCAGTGTCAGCTGTAGCACAGCGAATACGCTAAAGACGAGGCTACTATAAGTGGCCACATCCCCTGCGAATTTGGTGTCTTGAAACCCAATGGTTGCTTGACGGATGGTGTACATTAACACCAAAAGAAAGGCCACATACCCTGATCTGAGAAGGTAATGGCCAATTCGGCGAGGAGCCGTGAGAGCTTCACGGGCAAAGATCGGTCCAGCTAACACTCGTCGATTTCTTGCTAAAGAAGGAAGTCGGAAGAAGAAAGTTCTACAGTGAAGACCGGAAATTTCGATTCAACTTATGCAGCCAAAGACTCGACAGCAGCCAAATCCTCGACTGACATTTGTTGTCGATCCGTCCTGCAATTTGTCGCTGCAAGACGGCTGCCCCATAATGCACGTTGGCCTCATTTTGTCAGCCAGCCGGTCATTGAGCAAACAAATCCTATTGAAAGCGACTTCTTGAAACCAGCGGGTGACAGTCAGTGGAACTAGAATCTGCCCGTAATTCCCAGACGGTTTTCAAGTATAAACTCTCGTGCGACATCTTGCTGCAAGCCTGGGTTTTCATTGGCGTATCTGCCCATTGGTGTTGGCCCTACTTCTTTGTCATTCACTTGGTGCAGCTTCGACCAGTAATACAAAGCCAAAAGACCTTCTTCGAGATATTCAGAGTGTATCGCGATATTAGGGTACTTCTGAAAAACCTGCCCCAGTGCAACCATGCCTTCCATAAAGTTGGCTTCTGCCTCAGACGGAACAACGTTGTTGTCTTCGTCTAAGTCGTCGTAGATGCGACCTTCTTTATAGGCGACCTTGCCCTCGTAAATTTTCTTATGAGCTTTCACCATCAATGGGTCGCGTTCACACTGCCCAATTGTTACCCAACGATCAAAGTTGGTCATCGCAACATTTTGTTGGTTGATCCGTTTCTGAATTGCCAAGGTGACCTTATTTTCTTCAGCCATCTGAACAAAGTCATCTTCAGTACTGTTCAATTTGTACTTAATGTCGTGCATCCCAAGAAAGATTTCTTTGCCATACACTTCTGTCCATTCTCGATAAGCGTTATCCCAGTCGGCTCCATTTTCTTCTCCAAAGACACCGTCTCGCTGTCGAGCTCGAGCATAGTCAAAGAGAGCTCGAGCAGGCCGAGCCCGAGCAAGGACAGGCTCTTTTCCGTCAATGCCAAACAGCTTGTCTTTTTCGTTTGCGATGGCGTACCAGTCTTTCGCCACAAGGTAGTTGTCTTTTCCAAATTGATTGGTTTCAGGGTCTGGTCCGTTGTCAAAACGTTTCGTGTCAGGATCGACGACAAAGAACTTTCGGAAGAACGATTTTTCGTCTGCGTTGCCGATCTTTGACCCACAAATATCAGCGACTTGGTGAAACAAAATGGCGGCTGTTGCATTACGAGCAGTCCCCAATTTTGTGAACTTGATTCCTTCTTTCACCCAGTAGAAGCGGTCTGCAACTTTGTCCCATTCGCGTGAGACATTGTAAGCGAGGTTCCACCCCTGAAACTTCCATGTTTCGACATAGTGAGGCTGTAATTTCAAGACGGCATCAAGGGTCGTCTTTAACTTGGCCCAGTCTTTTTTCTCTTGGTATTCCAAAGCCTGAAGATTCAGCACAGTTGCAGCCGGTCCACGAAGCCCTAACAACATCAAATTCATAGCAGCACTGGATGGGTCAATTTCACCCAGCGTGCTTTCGCCGAGATCATATTGAACCCTCATTCGGGCCAGCATTCCGCCACCGACTTCGGCGCGGGTTCCTGGCTGCACATCCACAGATGTTGGCCCACCCAGAAAGTAGATGGGGATCAACAGGAAAACAATCCCGCAGCTGTAAACAAGTTTTCGTTGACGTGAAGAAAGCGTGTTCATTTGGCTTCCAGCTCTCTGAACTTCAGGCAGGCGGCCCCGATCAAGATACAGGGCACTAAAAATCCGAAAAAGATTGCCAGTGATGGCAGGACCGACGACGACCACGGAACGTCGAATCCATTTTCAAGGTATGCAGACGAGTCACTAAAGACACGGAAGTCGGGTACGATGTTGTAAAATGCAGACAGGAATTCCGTCACCACACCATCGAATTTTTCAATCATTCTTTGGCTATCTTCGGTGACATCAGCTCCCGCGGTGGGAGCCCGATGTTGTACCAACATCACAGCTGATTCAACCATTCCAGTTCCCTTGGTGTTATTCAGCATCGATTCCACAACTGTGTGGAAGTATTGGCCAACAACAAACAAGGTCAACGTAAGCAAGAAGCAAACTGGTCCCTTCACGACACAGCTGCCGGTAACGCCGAGCACGATCACCAAGCTAAGCATCAGACCGATCGTTAACAAGGCCTTGGAATAGCCCACCCAGAACGGGCGATCTTTCAATCTGACAAAAAGATCTGGTCGAGCCATCCCCAAGTACATTTGATCATTGACACAAGACGCTTCTATGCGAAGAAGGCCATTTGATGTCAAATCATCAAACAAGTCTGCAGTCAGAACCCAACCAGCTGCATCGAGGGAAATTAACTTTTCCTTTCGCACCAGCTGATCAATGTAGCTTAACCAACGCCGTCCATCAGCGATCACCAATTTTGAACCGTCGATCTTAAGACGACCAGCCGTCAGTTCTTCCGTCAAAACGTCGTAAATCAATTCTGCATTCGCATCAGCGATTCCGATTTCGTCTTGCTGTAAAATTGCTTGCAGATCAGGGTTGATGCTCGAATCAGTCACAAGCACTCCATCGTCATTCAACCGTGTGATTGTCATGGCGATGAAGCGAGCTGCCGCTTCGTTACTACCAGCATAGCTTAAGGTTCGAGGAATCGTTTGGACATTGTCACCTTCATGGTATTCCGAAACCGCAAAGGTCTCTAAGGGCACTTCAATGCGTGGCATTCGCTCAAACAGGTCTTCCGCTCGTGGCCGAATCACCTTAGCCAATGCCTGACACTGTTCGGCCAAAGCTTGATAGCCGGCTTCACCCGTTGTTCCGTTGTTGCTAACGTCTGCAGCTGCATCGCCTAAGGCCTTAAAAGCAGCCGAAACATCAGCAAATTCATCTTCCATTGATTCAAGCGTTGGCACAACCTGTATGGCACAAGACTGCGCTAAAAACCGGCAGTCGGTCACAGGGAAGCTGTCCGGAGCCGTTATCAGATTTTCAGCAGCGATGTCCAGACGATCTGCTGCTAAATCAAACCGACCGTCTTTCAGTGCATTCGCAATGGAACGAAAAGTCGGCCCGACACCAAACGATGAAAATGCGTTCGCTCGAATATCATTCACAAGCGTATACTGAGCTTCCGCACCTCTTTCGACAGAATCTTTCGAGCCCTTGATGGTTCGGAATACTTCAAATCGTGATTCGACAGTTAGCTCGTCTCCAACGGCCTCTTCTGTAATTCCCGGAAAGTGCCAGACAGCCCGGCTGGCCGAATTTCCTTCCACAAAACTGCGGTACTTCCATGTATCACCAACATTGATTCCACTTTGTTTGGGTAACGATTGGCGATCAAGAAAATGCAATTGACCATACACGGGAACCCGACAGGTCATCAAATTTCGTTCGCGTGCGTCGGTCGTAACAGTGTCTGGCAATTGACGCTGAATCCAGACGTAGCCAACAACACCCATCAACAGCAGGATCAAGCTCATCATTGCTGAGTAGCCTAGGATGCGTCCGATGACCACTTCGACACGGCGAACAGGCTTCGTAACCACTGTGTGCAACGATCGAATGCGAATATCTTCTGGAATCCCCCAGCAGCTTAAAAAGATAGCAACTGGAAGAATTAACCATGAAATCACTGTCAGAATAAACGTAACGTGGACTCCAAATTGTAGCTCAGGGCGTTCGTTGGAATCTGTCAGAAACCAGCCACCAAACATCAGCAGCACGGCAAACACGACAAACACCAGCAAGGCTTTTCGGCGAGTTGCTTCTTTGAGAGTCAGGGTCGTCAACGCGAAAATACGTTTCGGAGAGACCGAAATCAGTTCGCTTATGTAGATCCAAACTCCCTGCACAAAGGTACTCACTGCATCAAGCCGATGCACCAAGACCGACCGCACAATGCCAAATACCAGGGCAATCACGAGAAGGGCTCCTGTAAGCCACACCCAGTTGATAAACGCTGCTAAAACGTTAAATGGTTTTGGATCGAAATCCATGGTTCAGGCGATTCCCGAAAACGTACAAGTTGAAGACTCAGAAAAATGAACAATTATGCTGGCGACACCTCAGAATCAGGTGCCACGCTCAAACGACCTGCGGCAATCTCAGTACGCACAATGCAGCGAACTTGATACCGCATTCTGCTTTACGACGACTCGTCTTTCGGTTCCTCTGTCGAAGCCGATTCCTCTGTGGTTGCAGGTTGACTGGCCGCCATTTCTTCTGCGGTAAATCGGCGACCTGGTCGTTCTCCACTTTCTCGAACCGTTTTCAGGAACAGCTCTTCGAGATCGGCTCGAGGCTTTTCGAAGCTGGCTTGAGACACACCATGTTTTTTCAAGACATCTTGAATGTCGGCAATGGCTGCATCACTTAAGTCGCCGGTTCGAATTTGAGTCTCATCACGAAGTTCAAGCAGTTCATCAACTTCGCCAAGAACCTTCAGCTCGCCTTGGAACAAGACCGCAATCCGGTCGCTCACGTCCTGAACATCCGCCAGTTGGTGACTGCACAGCACAACTGTCTTGCCTTCATCTTTAAGCTTGAGGATCAAGTCCTTCATTTCTCGAGTACCAATGGGGTCAAGGCCACTGGTCGGCTCATCAAGCAGCACAAGTTCGGGGTCGTTGATCAAGGCCTGAGCCAGACCGATTCGACGAGTCATCCCTTTGGAGTATTCTTTCAACTGACGCCGGCGAGCATTTCCGAGCCCCACCATTTTGATCAATCGATCTGCTCGCTCAATTCTTTCCTTGGCTGGCATATCGAACAGTCGACCATAAAAGTCAAGAGTCTCATCAGCGTTCAAAAAACGATACAGATAAGATTCTTCTGGCAGATATCCGATGCGTTCATTTTTTGAAACGTCGGACGCCTTCTTACCCAAAATGCTGATACTGCCCGATGTGGGAAACAACAGTCCGAGCAGCATCTTAATCGTCGTGGTTTTGCCCGAGCCGTTGGGACCTAGCAAACCGAAGACTTCCCCTGGCTTCACATCAAGACTCAAGCTTTTCACAGCTTGAACTTTTTTACGTCCCCAGAAATCTCGATAAACCTTGCTTAGGTTTCGTATCTCGATCACGTTTTCCATGAATTTGAATCGCTTTATTGAAGCCAGATCAAAAGTTTCGTCTGTGACATGTCTGTCTCAGACTCTGTTGTTGTACAGATTTTTGCAGCCGTTTCATACGCTGCAGGTTCAGTAGAAATTGGCCAAACTGTTTCTTTTGGGCTAGCGGACATTTTGCCCCACCCACAGCAAGGTTTCTCTTCTCTGGATCGAAGTACGCCACCCAGAATCAGGGCGTTTGTGGAATTCGCACAAATTCTATTCCCGAGTTCAAGGAATCCACTGTGCGGCATCAACCAACCGCCAGCAACAGTGTATCTCTGCCAGCTTCACAGCCTTTTCAAGGTGGCCGATCACGTCAAACAAGGGGCAAGATCGCAGTGTTCTGGACAGAAAATGGCAACCTCTAGCGGCTCGTGAGTGTCACAGAATTGATTCTGCTTAAAAAAAGGGAATCAAAACACATGAAATTCGTCGTGAATCCACTACACTTCCCGCCGCATGCCCTGATAGCTCAACTGGATAGAGCAGCCGCCTTCTAAGCGGCAGGTTGCAG
>CAYTUE010000139.1:3340-10076 GCA_964441085.1 uncultured Planctomycetaceae bacterium | reverse complement strand
GCTTCATTCCTGCCGACAGGCTTGAAAAGTCATCGTCTGCGGGAAGCTGCATTTCAGCGAGCAAGCCTTCTAGCCGATCGGCAGCATCCCACTGTTCTGCGTCGGCGAGTTCCATGCTGGCTTTTTCGTACGCAGCTTGGTCGGCAGCATTCAGTTCTTCACCAGCTTGCAGCAAGATATTCAGACGGCGGTAATCCGTAACGGCCGTTGCCAAATCATCGAAACCACATGCGGCGACGGAAAAGGCCGATTGAGCATCCGTGTCGGGAACTTCCTGAGCCAGCTTGGCCACAACCACATCAGGGGAAAGATCGATGCTGCCGTCGTCTGGCATCAGTTCTTGGTTGATCAGCTTCAGTAGCGTGGATTTCCCCGCGCCGTTGCGTCCGACCAGACCGATTCTCTCTCCACGTTCAACGTGCAGAGTCACTTCGTCTAGAAGGGTCGGTGTGGAATATGTAAATGTCAGTTGGTTGATGCTCAAAAGTGCCATGGCGAGAACTGTAAAGCCAACGCCGAGGTTTGCTGAGCATTCCGGCACTCGGATTAGCGATTTGAGCCAAATTCAACGGATTGTTACCGAAGGTGAGACTGAAACCGCACGCCTATTGACGATCGTTGGCTCTGCCTTGAACGCTTCAGGTTGCCGTACTTTCATCTGTCGGTTCGGCAGCAGTGCCTTCTTCTACTTTTCGCACGACCACTCGACTCCCTGAAACTCGCACAACTTCCACTGCCTGACCGTGGTCGATATAGCTTCCGTCGCTGACAACATCCACATAGTGGCCGTCGATGGTGGCCTTGCCGGTGGGCCGCAAACTGCTTTCGGAGACTCCCATGGCTCCCACTGCAACACCATTGGTTCCGGCAGAACTTCCCATTAATTCGGGGTCAAGTTGCAAAGCAGATGGATCTGCATCCGCGTGGCTAGGAGGAGTCAAAATCATACGGTTGAGAAAGGGAACGGCTGGTAAGAATCGGTTCATCACAGTTGCCACAACAATCACTGTGACAAGTGCTCCAGTCAACGTCCCAAGACTTCTCATGGATTGTTGAAATTGTTCCCCGGTAGAAAGTCCATCAAATGTGCTACTGGCCATGACTAATGCGGATGCCATCAGCAGAATGCCGGAAATCCCAAACACTCCAAAACCAGGCACGACAAACATTTCTAATAACAACAGCACGGTGCCCAACACAAACAGCACGGCTTCCAATGATCCTGATGTGCCTCCGAGGTACCTCGCCCAAAAGAAGAGAGCAAACAAAACGGCGGAACAAATGCCAAAGAAACCAGTGGGAATATGTGCTTCGATATAGATGAAGAAAATGGCCAGAGTAATCAAACCGAAGCCAGCAACTTCAGTATTCAAAAACCAGACTAAGGTGTCGACCCAAGTGCGAGCCAGGGGCTTCAACGCATTACTTTCGGGAACTCCTAAGCGAATTCGCAGCTCATCAAAATTGGCGGCTGGCTGAGCGGCAAGCCCTAATTCGAACGCTCGCCGACCGTTGAGTGTTAACAAAACTTCTTCTCGAGATTCTGGGACAACAGGCCCTTGGATCCATTCTTCAGCAGAAGCTTCAATTTCCAGCTGACTCATGTAAGTCACTTTGCCTGTTTTTTTGTTGGTCGCTTCGTACACCTTTAGGTTCGATCGACCATCGCTTGCAGCAAGGCCGTGGGCCGATTTTTCTTTTCCGCCAAGTTTTGCATTGCGACAAGAAAGTAGCTGTATTGTTTCTCGGGAACTCGTTCGAAGGCTCCTCCTTCTTGAGTTTCTTGAATGACTCCGGCATCACCAATTTTTGATTCCGGAGCCATCACAATGCGGTCGGTCCCCATAGCAATCACAGCGGCCCCGCTGATCGCTTCTTTCGGAATCCATGCCACTGTTGTCATTTTCACAGGATCAATATCCGCGATGGCGTTGGCAATGTTCAAACTGGAATGCAAGTAGCCACCCGGTGACGTGATTTCAAAAATCAACATGTTTGATTTGGCGGCTTTCGCTTGACGAATTTGCCGAAGAATAAATTCTTCCGTCAAAGGCGTAATCATTTCATTAATTGCAATACGCGTTGCCTTGACTGGCTCGTCATTGGCACTGGATTCTCTCATTGATTCCACAGGCAAGTTGTACAGTTCGGCAATTTCTTGGCGACCTTCAACCAGCTCACCAACGAGAAACCCGGAAGTCATGGCGTCCGTTGCGTAGAAAAAACCGGGCGCTCCCACCGCCTTAATTGTTTCCGTTTCAGAAATCGTGGTTTTGCGCTGCCGATAAATTTTCAGCTCGTCGGCTGTGAGAAACCGAGTCGTTTGAATCCCAGCAGCTTCTTCCAAACGAACTCTTAGCAGTTCTGAATTGGGATTCATCATCGCCATGACCATGCCCCGAGACAGCCGGTTATTTCGAGGGCGATCGACAATTTGCAGAATGAAGTCTTGCTCCGCCTGAGGAACCGTTTTTCCCAGACCAATGTCGCCCAAGGCCGCATCCGGGTGCATCACGATGTCGTTACAGATCAAAGCCAACATGGAATGATAGCCTTTGACGGATTTTGGAACCCATGCCACCAAACGAACTCGTGAAAGTTCGGCTGCTGTTAATCTTCGAGCCAAATCGCTGACTTGGCCAAAACGGCTGAGTCCCGGTGGGATTTGTAATACCAAAACGGCGTCACGATCCTGCCGTTCGGCGCGAGCCTGAAGATCCAGCGCAATGTTGCCAATGCTGGCAACCTGAGAATCACTGATTGGATTGGTTAACGTAACGAATTGACCAAGACGCTCACCTTCGTCTGCACCTTCTTGAAGCATGGCCCATCCCGAAGATGGAAGGCAGGCAAAGATCGCTGTGAAAATCATCACGCGGAGACAAAAGTTCAAGCGGTGTAGCTTTTGCATTTTTGTATTCCCGATTTCGTTTACGACCCACATTCAATCAGTACCTTCTCTTCGCTTGCTGAGTGCTCTAGGATACCATTATAGAAACCAAGTAGGGGGCTTCACAATTGATCAACTGTGATTCGTTGACAACCGACGGATCCTGGGACATTCTGACCATTCTTCCGAAAGATCACAGGAAAGAACGTACACAATACGACTTCAGACGACCAAAAATTGCAGCATTCGCGATTTTTTATCGTTACGCGATTTTTTATGGTTAACAAGCCCCAACCCGCAGACTCACGATTGATGCCAAACAGGTTTGCTGGTGAGTGAATTTTAACAATTGCACACAGAAAACGCCCCAACCGGACAACTGATCGTGAAATTCGTTTGTCGTTTCGGTCTGGTTGACGTCGTTTTCGTTTCAAAACCGTTGCTTGAAAAGCATGACTCGACATCACTGATTGAGCAATTTTTATTGCCACCAGACAGATCAGAAACACGGCGCACGACAAACACAGACTGATTTCATTTGGCGACCAATGGACGATAGGAATCGCGATGACCACACAGAACCAAGACTCTCTGTTTGAATCACTGGCGGCTCGATTGCGATCCTCAGCAATCGCCACGAACGAGATCTTCGACCGTACAAAACGCTGGCGAAGAGCTCTCCGTTCGCAGCTAAGGCAGTTAAAAAAGATCGTGTCTGCGGCAGATGTCTTGCTATTTCAAGTGTCGACTCGCCAGAGCTCCGACCAAGTCGTTCGCCTTCTTTCTCGGGTAACCAAGAATCATTCTGGCCAAGAAAGTCTGAATAGCGAACGCTTTTCGTTTCGCCTGCTGCCTGCCGAAATCCAAAACGGCCTTTCCAACCAGACTGTCATTCAGCTTTCCACTGATGATGGCACAGGCGGTCGACTGTTGCAGCAAATGCAATGTGGAGTTGATGGGAACAAGGTGATGATGATTCCCGTTTATCGTCGAGACAATAAGTTGAATGGGTTGCTCGTTCTGATTTTTCAAGAAGATCCCTTTGCTCAATTCGACGAACGGCAAGCCGACCGTTTTACTTCTTTGCTACAACTGAGTGGCACTTTGTTACTTGGGAATGTGCGTCGCAAAAAAAAGTTAGCTCGACAGCAAAAGCAAATGCAACAGTGGAAACAGATCGCAGATTACGCTTGCGACTTTGCACTTCAAACAGATGCTCAACTTGTCATCACAGATGTGATCCCTTTTGGTTCTCCAACGGCGTGCCCAGCTGTTCACGGTTTAAGACTGACCGATATTGTGGAACGGACGTTTCACCGCCGAGTCAAACAACAAATCGACTTGGCGTTAGAACACGGCAATGTACGAACCATCGACTTCCGCATTGTTCTCGGAGCGGACGGGGCGGTCTGGTACCACGCAAGAATTGAACCTCGGGTTAGCTTTCTTGGCAAAGGTTGCATGCTGTACCTGACGGACAATACTCATGACAAACGACTCCAATCAGAAATCAATCAGTTGAATGACCGCTTGGTGCGAGCATCACGGCTTAGCCTACTGGGGCAAATGAGTACCGAGTTTGCTCATCAAATCAACCAACCATTACAAGCGATTTTAGGCTTCGCCAGTCTGACTCTCAAACGCATTCGTAAAGGTTCAAATACTCCGAAACAGACTTTGGCTGCGATGCAGCAAATCGAAACATCAGTCACTCATTCGGTCAACATCATCGAAAGCATTCGCAACTTTGCTCGATATCGAGCCTTAAAGGTGCGTCGAGTTTCTGTGGCGAGTTTGATTAACGATGCCATGATGATGGTCGCTGAACGAGCAAGTCGATTGCGTGCAGAGTTTTCTGTGCATTCTGTGCCAGACGATTGTGATGTCATGGCAGATCGCACTCAAACCACTCACGTGTTCATCAATCTGATTGTGAACGCGTTAGAAGCCACGTCCGAATTTGGAATCAATCAGCCTCTGATCAGCATTTTTGTCGTCGATCAGGATGACCCCAATCGTGTTGTGGTGGCTGTAAAGGACAATGGCCCCGGCTTACCTTTGGATGACACTGATCAGGTCTTTGAAAAGTTTCATTCTCGCAAAAAAGATGGCTTGGGGCTTGGCTTGGCGATGAGTCGAGACGTCTGTGAGACTCAGCGAGGGTCTTTAAACGCCTATAATAACTTGGACGAAGCGGGCTGTACGTTTTGGGTCAGCTTTCAAGTAGCCACAGATGATGATACAGATGCCGAGGAACAAGCTGAGGCCGCTTTTCAGACGGCAGAAGAATCTGGGTCTCATTGGTAATGCGACTGGTCACCAGAAACGAAGTCGCACGGAAATCGTAAGCCGGCCAACCCATTGATAGCGAATCTATTGGTGGCTGTCATTGAAGCAGCCGTCCTAGATCAGCCTGCCCACCAGTCGTCACGACAAAACGTGGGCGTCAGTGACTTTTAATATTTGCTGATCTGCCCTCAGCTGGGCTGCTCAGCGGGGTAGCTCAGCGGGGTAGCTCAATGAGGCTGTTCAGCTGCAATGATTAACTCATCGTTAAATCGTTGTGCGTTGAATTGTGGCGCAACGTCACGACGATTATTTCGGCGTGGTGCCTTTGGCCAGTTCGTCGTCCCATTCGTCTAACAGAGGCCAGTCGATGGCACAGGTGCCAAAGTCTGCCATGTGCAAATAGGTTTCCAAACGATCAATCGTCTTTTGAAGCAATTCATGGTCGTTGCGAAAGGCGGGCCCGTGACTTGGCAACAGCCATTCCACATCACTGGCCTGAATTCGTTTTAACGAACTGATAAATGCTGGAATGTCTGAACCATGATGAGCATCGATTCCTCCCACACACCCGTCACGAAAGATGTTGTCGCCGCTTAGCAGCAAGTTGCCCATGCGGAATGACAACTGACCTGTGGCATGGCCGGGAGTATCCCAGACTTCTAATTCGATCTCACCCAAGGTCAGCTTGTCGCCTTCGCTCACGGTTTTTGAAATTTCAAATTCCGGCATCATGAGTGAAATTTGCTGAGCTGGAATTTCTGCATACGAAGCAATGCGATCTCCTGCTTCAAGAATCCGCTTTGTTTCTGGATGCCCAACCGTGACGGCTTGAGGCAGCATGTCTGATGCTTTCTTCAAACCTTGCACATGATCCGCATCGGCATGCGTCGCGATCAGGTAGCGACAATTCGCCAACGGAAAATCCATGTCGCGAATCAAGTCGATAATTTCCGCCACACTGTCTTCGTAGCCGATGTCAATCAGGGCCCAGTCGTCGCCAGAAAAAACAAGATACACACAACACCCAAATCGACGTCGAGCCTGAAAGTTCAGTTCGATCACGTTGGGAAACAGTTCACGTCGAGCAAGCATGAGTACGAAGTCAGGTAGAAGTAAAATACAAATGGGCTGTTGATGAAAAATAAATCAACACACAAAGGGTTTTCAAGGTTGGTTTGAAGACCCAAATTTCATTCTGTGAAAAGTTTCACGTCGTCATTGTAGAACAACGAATCTGATCAAACAATCACGGATCAGTGACACAATTTGCCACAAAGAGAACGGATCATTAACGCACTAGACATAACCTCTCTTCGGCCAACCGTCCACGTGACCTCGCCAGAACGTGAAAGAATTTTCATACGAACTGTCGTCCCGTGCCCGCACCCGCCTTTGTGCCAAGTTTTCCTGTCTAAAATCCATGTTGAGACTCAGTCTTGGTTACTTGTTCAAACAATCAATCAAGGCAAGAAATCTGCCCTCACATCACTTGCACACATATCGCGACTGGTGGTTTCACGCTCGCCGCATGACAATGTCGGTATGTTGGGGCGAGCG
>CAYTUE010000139.1:0-3240 GCA_964441085.1 uncultured Planctomycetaceae bacterium | reverse complement strand
GCTAGGCGGAAAGATTCGGCCTGTTTTTTCAACACATTCAAAATCACTTGGCCGCGCTCACTGGTGACAGCCGATACAGGCAGTGGCAACGATTTCTGCAAAGAAAACGTTGCTGAGTATTTCTTTTTACCCCGACGGAGGTCTCAAATTTATTGCGTAGGTCCGGATCATAGATGAGTGCTCGCCTCGCGTGACTCGATCCGCATCTGACTCGCTGCGTCTCCACCGTCGCAGTCAGGAAATACTCAATTAAAACGGCCACAAGTTCATTCTTGTGGCCGTTTTTCGTTTGAATGGAAAATCTTCTCTGTGTTACTCAGAACACGGGTACGGTGAATCGGCACCAACAAGGCGGCACTACGAATCCGTTTGATTTTCATGCAAGGCAGCTGCGTTACGAACAAATCGTTTCGACACGGCAACGACGAGTTTTTCGCCCAGTCGAGGAAAAATTTCACGTAACACCATCGCAGGGCGCATCGGAGGCCAATTGATGATCATTTCGGGAGCACCATTGCGAATCGCTTTCACGACTTTGTTCGCCACTCTCTTTGCTGATGTTCCACCAAGTGCCAGTGATGTCTTTTTTCCCGTCGCTTGAACGATGCGATCGTAGATCCCGCCGTCTTTTGTAAACCCAGGGCAAATCGCCGTACAGCGAATTCCACGATCACCGAACTCGGCTCGTAGTCCTTGAGTGAATCCAATCAACGCGGCTTTGGTTGCTCCGTAAACACTTCCGTATGCGGGGGTATGTTTGCCTGCAGTGGAAGCCATGTTGATGATGCATCCCGCACCATTTTTCAACATCTCTGGCATGACTAATCGAGCCAACAAAATGGCTCCTGTGAGATTGATTTCGATGGTCTGCAGAATGTCTTCAATTTCAGTCGAATCGAAAGCCTGAAATAAGTCCACCCCGGCATTGTTAACAAGAACATCAATGCGACCGTAGGTTGCTAGCGTTTGCTGTACCAAATGAGCCAAATCGTTTGGGTCAGACACATCGGTGCGCACAACAAGGCATTCACACCCCTCGCCACGAAGCTGTTCAGCAAGTCGATTCAGCTTGTCTTCCGATCGAGCTGCAAGAACAAATTTGACACGTTCTTTCGCAAGACGCCTACAAATTTGTTCTCCAATGCCAGCGGAAGCTCCTGTGACAATGACGATCTGGTCCGTCAGGTTCATATGCACAAACTTGAAACAACAAGGTGAGGAAAGAGGGGGAGGTGTAGGAGATTGATGCAACTTACAACGTAAGCATGGCAAAAACCCGTCTCCACGTCGAACTCAAACCTTTTTTTTCGCCATCCAAATCAAACCACAGCCTGTTTTGTTGACAAAACACCTTTTGTGCTGTCTTTGTAACGAACAAAAAACGACCAATTTCGCGGAACCAAAGACGCCGCAAACCCATGGTAGCAGTCTTTGCAGTTTGGGACTTCGTCTAGAAACGACGTTCGATGCCAAAGGAGATCCCTTGAGCAAAGTAGTCGGTTTCATTCCGATTTGCGACAGGACCATTGGTTCCTGCTCCAGCAACACCTCCCGCGCCAAAAGGAGGAGGCAAAAGGTTGGTATTAACACTGCCGTCAATTTGCTCACCCGCGCGAAGAATGTTTGTCCAATACAGCAGGTTGTACCCGACTGTCGCAGACCATCCTTTTCCGATATCCCATTCCAAATCAAGTTCCAAGCGAGGAACCAGGGAAAACTCGATCTCTTCATCACTCCCGATGTTGGTGGATTGAGCCAACAGGCCGCTTCCGGATCTTGTCACCGTAGCACCTGTGCGTGTAATCGTGGTTCCGCTGATATCGAGTTCCTGTTGAGTTCCCCCGATTCCCAAACCGACACCCAGGTCAACCAGAAACCGCCCTTTGCGACGGCGAGCCTTGAGACCAATTTCGGCGCCCAAAAACTTGTTTTCTGTTTCAAAGGCATCCGATACGAAAATGTCATTTCCTGTTGCGACGTCTGTGGTCGTGTGGCCAATTCCAATGGAATCATCCAATTGATAATACCGAGGTCCAAGAGTCAGGTAGATTCGAGAATCCGGGTTGTGATTGGCACCTTTTGAAAATGAACCGTTGTGGAAGACACCATTGTGGTTTTGTCCGCCGTCATGTTCAACATAGATTTCATGCAAATAGCGACCGCCACCACCCAGAAATCGAGTATCCGTGTTCACCGAGACAGAACCGATACTCGTACCAGGAAAAGCAATCAATTGAGCACTGGGTGTACCACCAACAGGTTGACCAGGCGACACATCGGTGAATGGTCGAGCAAGAGTGAATCCGCCATTCGAGTTACCGAAAAAGTTGTCGCCTCTTTCTGCGAGCAGCAAAAAATCGAGTTCAACACCTGTGATTTCTTCTGCATCACTCCATTGTCCAAGTCGGGCTCGAAAGCCACCTTGAGCAAAACCGAACAGTTGATCTTGTCCACCAAAAACAACATTGGAATTGGGACCAACAATTCCAGCGACGCCTGCTGGCGTTCCAGCCGGACTGATTGTTGCCAAAGGAGGAGTCGACACATCACTGGTCCACCAAATCAATGCTTCCAAATTGATCCAGTTGGTTGGCCGCTTGCGACAAGTCTGACAATGATTGCAGCCCTCACCGTTCGCTGGACAGGAATAGGGCGATCCCTGATTTTGATAGATGACAGACTCACCAAACTGTGAACCGGGCGACGCAGAAAATGGCGACGTCGTCGGTTCTGTAGAATCCAACGATGGCACATTTAAGACGGGCAGGTCAAGCTCAGACGACAGACTTGGAACGGGCGGCACGCTGGAAATCGGCGGCACGCGAGGAGCAGCCTCAAAGCGTGGAAGTTGTTGAGGGATCGACAACACGGTATTGCTTGCGGGTTGCACGTTGGCGTCTTGAAACACATGAGATTCAAATCTCGCCTTTCGATCGCCCTGTTGGCTGAGCCGAATTCGCTGATCGGCAGCGACTGGTTCGACTGCAGCAACATGCTGTTGGGGTGTCTCAGATAAGCGATCAGTCGATGATGCCTTTTGGTAGCCAAGTCGATCTTCCGTGCGAGGCGTTCTGCTTTTTGCCCTCTGATCTTGCCGTGTGTTCACGGGCCACAGTTGAGCGTCAGAAGACGCCTTTCCCCAACCGTTGGAAGGCTGCAGTTGCGCCAAACTCATGTTAGGAACAAGGCAACAATTGAAACAGCATACGACAGCCACTGTCACCGCTGGTGTTGCCACGC
>CAYTUE010000138.1:0-10115 GCA_964441085.1 uncultured Planctomycetaceae bacterium | reverse complement strand
CCATGCCTTTGCTTCCATTGCCGTTGGCGAAGGATTGGGCAAAGCGTATTACCGAGGGCCATACGAAGGCGGTGCGGATTTCCTACGCATCACGCAGGGAAAAGGGCTCGAAAGGTCGATACGTTCTCTTTGGCAAATCGTTTGCGACGGCGTTGCGAACGCACATTGCCGCTCATCCGAAGAATCGATGGCTGGCACGCCTTCGCCCCAGCATCACGTAGCGATCCGTTATTCCGCGACGACGTAGTCGCTTTGGTTTCGGTTTTCGCTCATTTCGCCAAGCTGTCGAGCTCTCGCAAGAGACGTATCCAACACTAACTTCATTTCAACTGCCCACGAACCATTTTCGTCGGCAACGAATTCCCAGTGAGGTAACACAGATACGCTTTGGTGAACCAGTTCGAAACCTGATTCCGATTGGCTAATGGTTTCAATAGGAGACGCCCATATCGATGCTTCTGCTGATGTTTCGATACTCGCATCAATTCCCTGCCATTCATCCACTAAGCCAATTCGGTTGCACGAATCCAAGGCGAAGCTGCTGTCCAAAGTCCCCAGTTGGCTTCCCTGAGCATCATAGAAGTAACGGTCTGAAGCTGATCCGGGCATTGTTGCGAAGTTGTATTCGACTCCAAAGTGCAACGGGATTCCTTGAGGCAAGTCTTGGAGCAGATACTGCACCACAATTTCATTGGGACGATCCGAAGACATCAAAATGATCTTCCGAATCTGAACTTCAAATTCCGAAACAGAACCTCGCCCGACCATTTCCAACGCGACTTCATTTTGTCCCTGACGAACGGCTGCTTCATACGTTGAAGTCGCAAAGCCACTCACCAAACCTTCGCCCTTTTGGAATTCCTCAAAGGACAGTCCGGGCTGCAAGAAATGGTCGACCAAAGACTTTCGAGGCCACTTGTCGTAGGCAATTTTTTGATCCAAGTTGGGCTGTTTAAAACGAACCAAGTCATGGATGCTGGTCACTTCATCGTGAAGTTCTTCGCCTCGTTCTTCCGCTTCTTTCATTCGAGCCGCATGATCAATGACCTTTTGATGATAGGCTTCAGGACGACGATTTAACGTTGCCAAAAGATTGGTATGACAAGCTCGCAGATCCAGTTCATACATGTGACCTCCACAAGCGGGAGCAAACAACGCCACCAGTCGCTGGTTCGACAACCGGACTTCTTGGCGAGCATCAAGGTTGAGATCTCCTGTTTGAACATCAACCCAGCGATCTTCTGTACGAATGATGGATTCCAACGTGTTGTCGGCTTCAATCAGGTTGGCGTACACGGCGTTGCGAAGGTGAGGCAAATACAGGCCACCGAAAGCCCCATGCCAGAAACTGCAGTTGCATTGAGCCTTATAAAGACAGCGTTTTGCATCGATCAGCTGTTCTTGCTGGTCGTCGTTTAAGCGATTTTGCCCTTGTTCCAGCATGGCGATGCGCGAACTGATTTCGATGGCTCGCACGTACATTTCGTTGCTCTCAGAATACTTCACTCGGAAGTTTCGCCAGAACCCTCCTGAAGTAAAATTCATCAACTTGTGCCAGTCTTCGTCGTGCTCTCGCTGCTGATGAGTTAACCGAACAAGTTCTTGTTGAGGTCCAGGGGGTAAGACCCATTCTGTCATTTCTCTGTAGCTACAATCTGGCATATAGAAGGTACCAGATGGCTGCACGTGTTCTAATGTTTCCTTAGGAGTCGTCACATGCAGCCACGACTGGTTGTCTCGTAACGCTTCAAAGAATCGTTCCAACCAACGGTCTTCGTAGACATGCTGATATGTGTCAGGCCAAGAACCGAATTTTTCACCATCATCGCCGAACACAACGACCGCATTGTCGTTGGTATCTGCGACGTGACGGAGGTAGTCGATCGTTTGGCTAGGGTCTTGAAAAGGAATCAGATATCGAAGTTTTTCGCTTCCCGGAAGCACGGAAAGCAGACGTCCTTCGTCTTCGGTGAGATAGTAGCCGTACAGATCTTCCTGTTGCATTCCACCTGTTTTGAAATGATAGTCATCCAGTAATGTGTACTTGATTCCAGCCGCCGCGATATCTCCCGCGAAACTTTGTTCCCAAACTCGTTCCGGCAACCACATGCCATTCACTGTCGTTTGAAAAAGCTGTTGGAGATGCTCTGTGTACATTCCAATTTGGCCAACTCGGTCACGCCGAGGAATGTTGGCTAAAATTGGCTCGTAGAATGCTCCTCCAATGATTTCAATTTGGCCGCGAGCAACCATTCCGCGAACTCGTTCGATGTATTCTGGATGAGCGACTTCCAGCCACTCCAGCAAGCTGCCGGAGGTATGCAAAGCGAATTGGATTTCTGGAAATCGGTCGGCAACATTAAGAAAAGGCAGGTAGCTTTCCTGAAACGTCTGCTCAAACACACCATCAAAATTGCCAATGGGTTGATGGTTATGGAATGCAAGGATGAGTCGAACTGAACCAGCCATGGACCAAAGCTCCACACGCCTAAAAAGACGTCTTCAGGATCAAAGAAATAATAAGCAACTGTGTGAGTAAGCAGTTGTGTAAATCAACAACTGGCGTAATCAACAACTGGCGTTGGGCAAGATTTTGCGGAAGGTTGCTGCTTAAAACATCCGCCGTTTCCATACACATCGGCCAACCGAATTGTCGCTGGTTGTCAGAGATGTGGCTACATTGATCGGGCCAAAAACCCAGATCTCAGCACACTCTGCCAACCGCCCTTAGCTTCCACAAATGGATGCAACAAACAAACCGAAAGGCAGTCCTACGCTTAGCTTATCGGGCGGAAATTTCATGACGTTCAGAAACACCCACCTGATACTTAAACCCAACCCAGTCGCAAATCACCTCCCTGTCCCCCTAGTTTCTCAACCGGTGAACATTCGAGTTGGACGTGCCAAGAGTATTGATTGACGAACGCGATCCACAGAATCCATCTGCGGGTCGCCTTGCCAGCTGCCAGCGGCGAATGCTGCCGTTCAAGTCGGCTGCCATTCCAGAAACGGAACGTTGTTTTGGTGGCGAGCTGACTTTGACGATAATTCCACTTGTTGCGGCTAAACAAAATTGCCCGATTGTGACGATCGTTAATACAACTGCAGAGATCGGTCGGGGGGCTCGATCTGTGGGGCGTTAGCAATGACATGCTGGCGAGTGGCTGTTGTGGTATGCATTGTGCCATAACGCGGTTTGGACCTTTGCCCTCAAATTACAGATTGAGGCATGATGGTGAAGGTCAGACGCAAAGCCAAATCAACCGTAGTGAAAACGGCACTCCTCAGCACCTTGCTCACTGGCGCTTTTTACTTTGTTGCCCCCGGTTTGCCCAAGGTGGGTGGCTTTGTCACTCGCTACTTCTGTAGCCACCCGTTGGAATATATCAGTACAGCGATGTTCTTTACAGGTGTGGCCATTCTGCTGCAAAAAGTCATGCAGCTGCGTGCTGAAAATCGCATGCTGAACCAGAGTTCCGAATTTATCGAAGCAAATTCCGAAGTCACCGATTTCGAAACTCTGACCAAACGGCTCGACGAATGGTGCGCCAGCGAAGAACGGCAGCGCGACACCACATTGGTGCAACGAGTGACAGAAGTGATCCGCTTTCTGAAAACCAACCGTCGAATTGGCTTAGACGACCATCTGAGATATCTTGCGGAACTTGCCAGCGATCGGTTGCATCAAACCTACGCGACCATTCGCACAATCACTTGGGCGATTCCGATTCTCGGCTTCCTTGGCACAGTCATCGGGATCACGATGGCGATTGCCAACGTGACTCCCGAACAGCTGGATACGTCTTTGGGTGAAGTCACTGGGGGACTTGCCGTTGCCTTCGATACCACCGCCTTGGCGCTGGGGATGTCCATCGTGATGGTCTTTCTGTCGTTCATCGTTGAACGATCGGAACAGCAGATCTTGGCAGAAGTCGAACAGTTTGGGATTCGATCTTTGCTGCCTTGGTTTAGCAAAGCAGAGGAAGAAACAGACGTGGCCCCAGAGCCTGTTGCTGGCCAAGTTGTGATGAACGAACTTTGGACGGAACAAATGGCCGAACTTCGCAGCGTGTGGACTCACATGTTGGAAAGCCATTCCGCTGAACTGAAGAATGGTTTGCAACAAGAAGTGGAAGCCACCTTGAAGCTGCATTCCAGTGCCGCCGAAGAATCTCGCCAATCTTATTCTGCTGCCTTGCACGAATCTTCGTCTTCGATTGTCGCTCAAACACAACAAATGCTGTCTCAGTTTGACCAGCGAGTTCAATCGTGGCAAGACGCTTTACTGCTGTCGTCTCAGTCGTCGTCGGCTCAAAGTGAGGCTCTCCATCAACTGGGTGCCAACCTGCTTCGTCTTCAAGAATCTGAAGAGCGACTGGCAAATCTTCAGCAGTTGCTTGTTGATAATCTTCAGGCACTGGACGTGGCCAACACAATGGAACAAACGGCAAACAGTGTCGCCGCCGCCGTGCATCTGTTGACGGCCAGAGCAGACGGAATTCGCCGAGCTGCCTGATGACTGAAAGACGCCTTCGCTGTCCTTGTGCGTAAGGCAAGGTCTTGTGCAGTCAGATTGGGGCAGCCGTGTGGTTGCCAAATCATTCCCGCCTATTCAGTAGTATGAACAAGATGGCACGGCGAAATTCTCAACAATCTATTTCGTTGTTCCCCTTCTTGGCCGTTTTGGTCTGCACAATGGGGGCACTGATTCTGCTTTTGTTGGTAACAACTCGAAGAATTCGGCAAGAACAAGCTCGCTACACAGCGGCTGTTGAAGTGCTCGACGACTTATCCAACGGTGACCTTGCTGATGCCACTGCGGTCACCAGTGATGATTTTGTGATTGCAAGTACAGAAACCCAGACACCGCTGACACCGTCCTCACCTGAATCGTTATTCGATCAGGCGACGATTTCCGCTAGCGAAGTTGATGTGTCCGAATTTGAAATCCAGTGGCCTTCCAAACCCGAAACTGAAACCAAAACACCAGCTGTTGACACTTCAGTAGAAGAACACGAAGAGCTGCAGCAGCAGATCGCGATGAAGCTGGCTGAACAAACTGGGTTAAGCCAACAACAGCAAGCACTGAAAGACGAACTGTTACGTCAGCAAGAAGAGCTGGATTCGGTAAAACAAAAGATCCAAGACACTGAGGTGGAATTACTGGCCACCGGGCAAGAATTTTCGGACCTTGACAAAGCCGAATCAGAACTCAAAACGCTGAGATCTGAGAAAGACGATTTAGAGATTCAGATTTCACAGCAAAAGCAGCAACTGGCGGGCGTTCAAGCAGAGCTGGAAGAACAGTCTGTGTTCACGGACCAAGCAGAAGCCATGTTGACCAAGCGAGAATCTGCTTTAGTGAGTCTTCGGCGAATCGTGGCCAAATCGTCCGAGCAGCTGTCCACCGATGCATCGGCAACGTTGCTTGAATTCACGAATACCGAAGGGACAGCTCGCGTCCCCATCGTGATTAACGTCGATGGGAAAGGGTTCACCTTTCAGCCTTCGGGAATCGTGCTCACAGAAAACGACTTGAAAGGCTTCCCGGCGAACGACAATCCTTTGCTGGCTGCCATTCAATCGATCGCAGAACATCGATCCGAAGCACTGCTTCCCGATAATCCGTATGTTCTTCTTTTGGTGCGACCTTCTGGAAGTTTGGCCTTTTATCAGGCTCAACAGGTGATGAATCGAGCCAACATTCACTTCGGGTACGAGCTTCTGGAAGCAGATCATGTTGTGGATGTGGGGCAGCCAGATGCCGAAGAAGTTCGGCTTGTTCGGCAGGCCGCATTAGCAGCACTCAATCGCAGATCGACTCTTTACTCAGCACTCTTAGCGGCTCAGCAACAACGAGAAAGACACGCAGGTTCGAACCCGGCCCGGCAACGATTTGCCAATGGCAATTCTGGTAACAATGTTCAACCAGAGGCCACAGGACCTCGGGGTGCGGATGGCCGAACTCTTCAAGAAATCGTTGGATTTGGCAGAGTGTACGCGAGCGGCGCGCCGAAGCCTGATCCCAAAGTTCCCGTGTATCGTCGTCAGCCAAATGCTGGTTCGTTTGATACCGAACGGTGGGCTGAACGGTGGGCTGAACCAGGGCGACAGCTTGCTGGTGCCAGCGAGAATCAAAATCACAATCAAGCTCAAAAACAAGCTCATGCACGGCCGCCTGAAATTTCGGAGGCCATTCCAGACTCGTGGGGCAATCAAGTGGTTCAAAACACCGAATTGGAACACTCGAACCCGAGTGAACCAAACGGCAACCAGCAACTTGACTTTCCGTTTGAAGATGCCCCCGAACGATCGTCAAATTTGTCGAACAATCTGGGTTTGAATGGTGAACATTCGGCAACAGAAATGCCGAATGCGTCTGTTGCCCAGCAAGCAAATGCGAATCCATTGATCACACAAGAAGTTACCGAAAACCGAAACAGCCCGGACGCCGACTGGCCTATCGTTGAGCCCGCATCTCAACCGAGCGGATCCCGCCCAGTCGTCCCGGAGCTGTTTACGGACAATCCGGAACACAGCGTTGCCACACCGGCTGATTCACCATCGGAACAGTTCGCAGCAGATCAAAACGCTGCCGATCTTCGAGTCCACGATCAAAGCCCACAGATTCCAACAGATTCCAGTCCAGCGTCGCAGAATTTTGTGGCCATCGACCCTGGTCAGAATCAGTTCCCGTCAGCAGCAAGTTCTGCCACACGCCCACCGTTTGATAACTCAGGACTGGCTGATTCCAGCGGAGGTCCAGCAGGAAGCGGTCTTCCACCAAGTGACCCCGCTCTGTCTTACCTGCAGCAGTTTTTAGACGAGGTCGAACAGCAGAAGGCTGACGAAGTTCCCAATGCCGCTTTGCTTGAACTCTTGAATCGAAAAGATAGTTCTGGTCAACAGTCGCCGTCAGACAAATTGGCTTCTGGACGGGCGAATTCGCCAGCCAGCAACAATGCAGCCAGCAATAACAAGCAACCGAACCCGCCACCAGTTTTCTATGTCGTCCGCATTTACTTAAGTAATACTCGTTTAGTCGTCGGCCGTTTTCAACCTGTGGAGATTTCTGGCTGGTCCGATCAGCAGGTGGCTGAAGCGGCGCTTCAAGGAGTGTCTGCGGCGGTGCGGGAAGTTTGGACGAACGTCCGCAAAGATGCGTTACCGGCGGTTCGTTTTTTGGTGTCTGAAAACGCTCAACAGCTTTCGACAGTTGTGGGGCAGCATCTTCAGGCACAGAACATTGCCATTCGAGCCACCCAACGTGAAGGTCGGGATCTGAGTTTGCAGCAGTTCTTTAGCCACGACCTTCCTCCGACCACTCAACAACCAACGGGTTCCGCCGTCAATCAGCCAAGTACTGTTCAGCCAAACAACGCTCAGCCACCAGGCTTTCAGCCAAGCGATACTCGGCAGCAAGCCGTAGGTTCTCAAGGCCGGAGGATATCGATATGACTCGCAGAAAGTCTGACTCTGATCAGGAGTTCGGTTCCGACTCGTTCCTTGATATCATCGCCAACATTGTTGGCATTTTGATTATCTTGATTGTGGTTGCTGGAGCCAAAGTGGCTGAACAAGCCAAATCTCGAGATCCAGTTGCCGTAGAATTGTCACAGGGGCTCGACGAATTACCAACGCTTGTCAGTGACGAAGAACTCACGCCACAAGCATCTCTTCCCACCGATTTTCCATGGGCCGCGGAAGAACCAACGATTGCGATCCCAGAACGCATTGAGCCCGCATTCAATGATGAACAACTGGAAGCTGCTCGACAACAACTGGCAGACCTTCAGCAAGCGGAATCAGAATACCGCCTTCAGGTAGAAGACCTGACACTCAACCAACAGCAAACCACCGAAGCTTTAACGGCCACGCAACATCAACTGGCTGATATACAGAAGGATCTCAAGGAAGCAGTTTCTGTTGATCAAAGCGCGACCATGCAGTTGACTTCGCTGCACCGAGAAATCGTAGCAAGCAACAGTACGATTCAAGCTTTGAAGGATGAACTGGCATCGACCACGGATCAAGAAAAGCTATATCGAGGCACCTTGGCAACTCTCGACCAGCGTCAAGAATACGTTCATAGCGCCTTAAAGCAGGTCAGCTTGAAAACTCGTCAGTTAAAGGAAGTGTTACAGGAAAATCAGGCGAATACTCCTGAACGAGATCTGTTAACACACCGTTTGTCACCTGTGAGTCAAACAGTGGCAGAAGACGAGATTCACTTTCGCTTAGCGGGCGGAAGAATTGCCTATGTCCCATTGGACAAGCTCTTGGAGCAACTGAAAAGACAAGTGGAATCAAGGCGACGTTTAGTAGCGAAATTCCAACGCTACAATGGCGCTGTCGGGCCGACTCAGGGGTTCCGCATGGAATACATTGTTCAGCGAGATCCATTGCCACCGCTGCAGGCCTTGGAATACGGACACTCGCCGTTCAGCATTTCCGTCAGTCGCTGGCAGATTCACCCCACACCGACGTTGGCCGCGGAAACGGTTGAGGAAGCATTGCGTTTGGGCAGCCGTTTTCGGCAAGTTTTGGAACGAACGTATCCAGAAACTGCTGTTACCATTTGGCTGTATCCAGATGATTTCCAGCATTTTCACCGTCTTCGCCAGTTTGCTCATCAGCTTGACTTACGAGTTGCCGCACGGCCTTTGCCAGATGGGTTTCCGATTACCGCATCCCCTTCAGGTAGCCGCAGCTCGTCTCAATAAGTCAGTTTGTTCGCTGGATTCACAATCGCAGACTCAGTCTTCAACTTCAGAGTGAACCATTTCACGTGGCTGTTGTTGGTTTTGGCTTCCTTCGCTATCTTTCCTGACAGGCGAATTCATTGAAATCATTTCGGTGGTTAATCTGAAAAATCAAGTCAGGATAACCGATGTCGTTTCGTCAAACGAAAACATGATATTGCCCTGAGTCGTTCTTCATAATCGCTCAAGTTATCAACCTTAATTTCTGTTGGAAAGCAGTGACAAAATCATGACAGCCAAAATCACCATCATCGGTTCTGGACCGGCCGGCTGGACGGCTGCTATCTACGCGGCTCGAGCAAACCTAGAGCCACTGGTTTACGAAGGCGCGTTCAACGAAGAAAACCGAGTGAAGGGAACTCTGCCGTTGGGCCAGCTGGCACTGACAACAGAAGTCGAAAACTTCCCCGGCTTTCCTTCTGGAAACTTGTCCGCCTACATGGACGACGCCATTGACGAAAAGAAACGGAAGTACATGGCTCCTCATGCAGGTCACGGAGTATCCGGGCCTGAGCTGATGGAACTGATGAGACAGCAGGCGACCAATTTTGGAGCGAAAATTTTTACAGACGATATCGTTGAAATCGATACTTCGTCGTCTCCATTCAAGATGAAAAGCCTAGCGGGTGATGAATTCGAAAGTCACGCAGTAATCATCGCCACAGGGGCGCGAGCCAACTACTTGGGCTTAGAATCGGAAGATCGATTCAAGAACGCGGGAGTGTCTGCGTGTGCCGTCTGCGATGGCGCGATGCCTCGCTACCGCGATCAGCCTCTGGTTGTCATCGGCGGCGGTGACAGCGCCATGGAAGAAGCCAACTTCCTGACCAAGTATGCGTCCAAAGTCTATTTGGTTCATCGTCGAGACAGCTTTCGAGCCAGCAAGATCATGGCTGATCGAGCTTTGGCGAATCCCAAGATTGAAGTCAAATGGAATTCAGTCATCGACGAAGTTTTAGGCGATGACACCGATGGAGTCACCGGAGTCAGAATTCGCAGTTCTGTCGACGAATCGCAGACCGAAGAATTAGCAGTCACCGGTTACTTCGCTGCCATCGGACATACTCCGAATACCGATTTCCTGAACGGGCAATTGGATATGGATGAGAAAGGCTACGTGAAACTTCCTGTCAGCCACCGAACCAATACCAGCGTGGAAGGAATTTTCGCCGCCGGTGACGTCGCCGACGAACACTATCGTCAAGCCATCACGGCTGCCGGAACCGGATGTGCATCTGCTTTGGACGCCGAAAAATGGCTGGTCGAAAAAGGTCTTGAATAGATTTTTAAGCCAAGCCAAGCCAAACCTCCATCAACACAGCTGATGGATGAGCGACAATGCTTCAAAACGCT